>JAFVEW010000090.1 GCA_017475805.1 Synergistaceae bacterium
AGGTGCGAGATACATTTCTTTTTTAGGGTGCAAAATCGATTACCGGGGGTGCAAAATCGATTACCGGGGGTGCAAAATCGATTACCTGGGGTGCAAAATCGATTACCGGGGGTGCAAAATCGATTACCGAAAAAAATTTTTTTTACACCTAAAACATTGCATTGCAAGCATTTACAAAGATAGCGATTTTCGGATAAGTATTATAGGTACTATAGGTATTATAGAAATGGAGCCTTCGTCGAGGTCGCTAAAAAGCGAGCGACCTCTTCCTCGGCTCTGAATAATTCCACCGTAAAATATTTCCACACTGAAGTGGTTGGTTTATCAGCCGTAATTCAGAGAGCAAAGAGCTATCTTCGGCGTTATTTCATTCAATTATTCTGCAAGAAAAAATTGCATTCCCCTTAAAACTGAGTCGCAATTTAAATAGGTTTTATACGTTTTTATCGGCCTTGTCAGCGATCATACGTTCTAAAAGTTCACGGCAATCTTCTTCACTGACAATTTGCTCGGCACGATCCTTTCGGCGGCAGTTTTTCCAGCTTGACTCGGTAAATAATTTACCGCTGTTATTAAATTTATTAATCCACTCGACCTTTCCCTTAACGCTTTTATTCGGATCGGACAGAGCCGGAATTTTCCAACGTCCGAGTCGATGCCCCATAACGCAACTGACTAAAATACTCCAGTCAACATTTTTAACATGCCTTCTATGAGTATTTCTAGATTCTACGGCATGAATTTTCAGCCAAAACTTAGTCCAGTCGGTTTTTGTCCTTAGGCAGGTCATACCGTCGTAAACTTTTCTATACTTCTTGTATTCATCAACATTTTCATACGGAACGGAATCGAAACTCATCAATTCGCAATTAGGAACGTCAGGCAAAGTGATAGTTTGAGGCTCACCTTTCACTGAAGCTTCTTCGGTTACGCCTTTCACTGTGAAAAATTTTTGCTCGAATGACGTTTCTAACGGCTTACGCTTCATATCGAAGTCCATGCGAAGATGTCTCTCCCGACCTTCGCAAATAAAGTCTTTTCTTTTCGTTAGATTCCCACCGTGATACGATAATTCTTTGAAGCCCGTAAAATGTTTCTCATGCGAACAAACCCTGTTAGTACGAACAGCAACCTCGTGCATACTTGAATATCTGTCAATTAATCCGCCTGGTTTCATGTCAACCTCGCCGTATTTATCATTCATGTAACTTGGATGAAGACCATTACGTGCGCAAACGCCGTTTTCATCTTGACTGATGTTTCCCCTTGTTGAGAAGTTCAGGAATGACGATTGCGTATGCTTTTCCTCCCACATCTCATGCGAACCAGTCAAACGCATACGAGAGTCTCTAAAAATTTTGCCAAAACCGTAAAGGTCAAGACCGTTTAAGGTGTCAAAAGGAGCGTCACTGATGAATCCGTCTGTGGTTACGGAGTAGCAGTTAAAGCCTAGATTATACAGTTGGTTCATTGCAGAAATCAGAATACATCTCGTGATAGACGTAGTCAAACAGGCATGAACAGGTGAGGTCAGCTTTGAACTGCCGATCTCTTCCATCATTGAAGAAGCGGCATTCCACGACGATTTAGGTTTAATATTCTGAGCTGTTTTTCCATAGAGAGAGTTAATCGCCATCTTAATAAAATCTTGTTCAAAGCTCTTGCTCCCCCAGTGATCTTTTGCTATTTGTCGATCTTTAACGAGTTGCTCGGCGACTTTATATAGGCATTTACTCGGCGAACTGTCCGGCATAATTCTTTGTGAAACTACATATACGCGCCGCGCTTTTATTTTTGCTCCTAATTTAAGAGCGAGATACATTTCAGGCCCTGAAGTGTAGCATTTCGTTAATCCGGCAGAAGTTCTCGGAAAGATCGGGCATCCGTTTACGTTGATCGGAATACATGGGAAAAGGACATTTTTCGGAAATTCAAACTCAATATCACCGAACATCAAGTCGCAAGGAGAATTAAATTCATCAAGCGTTAATAATTTTTTCTCGATGGTCTTGATTATTAAATTGTCGCTGTTCCAGTCAGGAACCATAACACATGACATTGCCGTAGGATAGGCCTGTTGCAAGTCATAATCATGGGTCAGTTTCTCAACATACCGAACGCCGAAACACCCGTTAAATCCACCAGAGTAGGCATTTACCGAAGTCTGCAGAATTAGCTGCGCGTCATCTGAAACAGCTTCCAAACTCTTTTTTTCTCTAAATTTTCGGGCATTAGAAGTTTTTTCTTTCCCATAATTTTTTTTACAGAGACCGCGATAATTTAAGTCAAATTCATCATCGTCTGTAATATTAAAATAAGCCTTAATTGTAGATATAGCAACTTTTTGTGCCCCAGCTGTGATAGTAATAGGCATTGCTTTATTGATCCCCCAAAGCTCACTGGAATACATCAGGCAGATAACACTGTCGTTGATCGAATATTCAAAGTATCGCACAGGGTCAGCCTTGAAATACTCGTCCATGTGTTCGATAGCATCGTACGGCAGTTCTAATTTGAACAAGGAAATAGCTTCGCCTAACTTTTTAAGGCTTCCTTGTCCGGCCGGAGCAAAACATTTCGTGTCTCTAATGTTCAGATTAACATGATAAAATTTATTAGGCTTCTGAACAGCTTTAACAGAATGGCATATAGGATATAAACTCACCAACCCGCCTTGTATGTGGCTGCAGTTCACTATGATGTCCGAGTCTAAAATTTCTTTCTCACTCTTTGAAATTTTAAAAGTCGATAAGTCGGCTTGATCAAAATGACATACTAACGTGATGTTTTTTTTAGGAAAAGCGTAAGGATCAAAGATATATCCACCATCTAATGTCTTTTCAGATTGAAATGGTTTATCACATTGTTTTAGAAGTAATGCTTTTTCCGTATTTAAAACAGATTTTTCATACGCTTCTTCGGGGGATTTGAATTTTTTTCTCTTACCCGATTTAACCGTAGCCCACCATCTTCGAGCATCACGTTTGTCATAAGCCTCGCATAAATTATATTTTGTCAAAATCCAAGATAACATACGCCAAAACGAAAGCCTTTGTTTGTTGACAGGTAAAAATATTATTTCGTGAATTTTCTCATAATCATTCGGAGCGTAAAGAGCGAACTGATACGATATTATATGTCGTTCTTCCCCAGAATTAACGTTGACGTACTCAGTGTCGAAGCCTATCGTGAGTGAATCGATATCATAACGCATAGCTTTAACAGAATCCAAATCTTGCAGAGATTTAATTTCTTTTGTCGTATTGGGTCGAGCATCACCAACTCCAAGCATAATAGTAGCCTCTGACCCCGTTGTCCCAAGCTCTATGTTACAGGCTTGTTTTGAGCCACTATTGTCTGGTGTTAATTTTTCTATAGATTTATGCTCAAAATATTCCGGGTATTTATCTTTGATTGAAATTGTCCTTGCAAAAATTCGAGCTTCTTCTACTATAGAAGAATTACCGTTTCGTTCAAGACGACTCTCTTGCCAACTTTCAGCTGAAAGTTTTTCTTTCGCCGAAGAGTCTTGCCTGTCCAGCTCATTAACTATTGCTGTTGAGGATAAAAATTTTTCCATTTTTTTTTGACCTCTTTCTTAAATTACGTCGAAAGAAGCACGGCATGATATAATCTTAAATTAAGATATTTTAAGAAATAAATCAATGTCGTTTTTCACGACGTTTAATAATTTCCAATGGAGGCAAGGAAGAAAATCCAATAGTTGTCGGACTGTTGAAAAATCTTCTTTGCCAGTTTGGTTACTACTCTAATTCTTCTTCTTCAGATATTTCCTCAAAATCATCTTCAACCGCAAAGGTATTGAGATCTTCTAAATAATTCTTATTATCAATCAGCT
This sequence comes from Synergistaceae bacterium, assembly GCA_017475805.1. The sequence continues at coordinate 3,860 of JAFVEW010000090.1, forward strand.
GTACGTTTTTGAGAACTGCATAAATGCGAGGAGTGCCCTCGATTCTGCTTGCTCTAAAAAGCACAGAAATTCTTCCTTTTGCGCCGGAAACAGGTTCTGATGTCAGGTTTATCGGCTCTCTTTGAGCATCAACAATATTAGGTTTTTCAGTAGTCGCGGCTCTTAAAACGTAGAAGTTAGGGATGTCGTAATCTTCTCTGATAGGTTTAATGACATCAGCGAAAGATATTTCTACGCCATTTTCACTAAGCTTACCATGATTCTGTTCAAAAGTCGCTTTCATCGCGTTCTCTATGTTTGAAACTGTTTTTTCATCATTCATCGGGAACACAATGACTGTTGAGTATTTCTCATGCTCGTATAGATTTTCTGTTTTCAGAAGTCTATTCCTGTGGAGATAACCACTTATCGTCGCACGCTGTTGTTGCAATAAGGCTTTGGCCTCAGCTTTCGCTTTCGCGAGTTTCATTATGAAATTTCCTCCTTTACAAAATTTTTAAAAACTTTCTTGCTTCTTAGAAATCACGAATTAATAATGACGGCGTTTCTGACTTTATTCAGGTATAGCAATGGTTTTAGACTTCCCTCACGAATATCATTTTCGCCGAAGTTAATTATTCGCATTTTCACCGAACGCAGGAATTTTTCTCGCTTGAGGCGGCTGAACAGTTGTTTCAACCCTTCATTGCCACCTAATGGTGAATTTACGGAGAATTATAAGTGAGGAATGTAATTTTGTCAATTTTTTTCAATTTCTGCTCACTTTTTTTCAGTGATATAAATTGCCACGTGGCAATTTGGAGCTTCCCTTATAGTTCACGGAATTAGAAAAAATCGTTGGAACGTATGTTATAATCTGAAATGTCTTTTGCCAAGACGCATTAAAAAAGCATGGCGACAGTAATCGCTTCGTGAGTCGTTACAAATACTACATTTGTTCGCTATGGCGGATAGAAAAACTATAAACTGAGATTTTGTAACTATTTGTAAAAGTAAATGCTGTAGCCTTGAAAAAAAGGAGTTATTTGTTATGGGAGAAAAAGATTCGACATTGCAAGGCAAATACGAGGAGAAAAAAATAAAGTTCGTTGATGTCTCGAAATTAGTGGATTTTTCGGGTGAGGCAGAGGCTACAGAAAAAGATGGAGAAGTGAAAGTGTCGTTCACAAATCCGTTTGACGTGCCTGATCCTGAGCTTGTGAGTAAAAAGAAAAATGAAGAAAAGACTGTCGCAGATAAGGACATGGAGAAGTTAATTAAGGGAATCGAAGAGTTCGGCGTTATGGTTCCGCTCACTGTTCGCAAATCAAAAGACCAAAAAAATAAATACGAGTTGTTATCTGGGTATAGGAGAAGAGAAGCCGTTAAATTCATTAATAAAAATCGCCCGAAAGAGAATCAAATAAAAGTACCTATCATTGTAGAAAAAGATTGCGATGATGCCAGAGCAAAATTTATTTTGGCGAATTCTAATACATGTCGTAGCAAAATTTCACTGAAAGAACTGATAAAAGCCTGTGGTAAAACTTATAGAACGAAGCGTGAGGCTAACCCAAATAGAAGTAAAGACGAAATCGCAAAAGAGGTCGGTGAACTTTTTAACGTTCTCTCCGATAATGTTATCCGCTACTCGATGCTTATTAATCTTAACGACGGTTTGCTGGAACTGATAGGCGGAGAAAATGAAAAGGGAACACGCAAGAGAACCGAGAGCAAATATAAAAGTCCAGGAAAGGTAAGGCTTTCTCGAAGAGCTGGAGTATCTCTTGCAACATTAAACGAGGATCAGCAAAAAATTCTGCTTAATGTGTTAGAAGATAATAAAGACCTCGCTATTTCGGTGAAAATGGCCAGTGAAATAAGAAAAAAGTTTGCGGACAAACCGAAAATGAGCGAAGACGACTTGGTAGCTTTTATTAAAGGCGTTAACGAAGAACAGTCTGTAAATAACAGTCAGCCTGAACCTAAACCGATCAACTTAAATGATTTATTATCAGAAACTGACAATAAAGACACTCAGAAAATTTTTGGAGTTCTGAAAGACTTTCTTGAAAAATGGCAAGAGGCCGGCAGTCCTGAGAATTTTACGATAACGGCCACATCATTGTCAGGGCAGTCTCAATAATTTTGAATTAAATCGGCGGCATAGGGTGCTGTCTGTAGCTTATTGGGTTATCGTAGTGCTCTTTGCCGCCATGATTTTCTGGAATCATAGTCTTTCGTTGTAAAAACCGCTGTCGTAATATTGGTCGTCAACTGGCTTAAAATAATCATACTCAGCGAAGTATTGGAAACGACAGGTGTAATTGCTCTCGCCATACCGATTTTTTAGGCAAACGAACTCAATATCTCGCGGTTTTGTATTTTTGGCTTGCTTAATCTTTTCGCGCTTTGCTTTCAAATTAGTATCTTTACCGAAGATGTCTTCGTTAATGACCTGAAGCTGAAGCCCCCATATTACGTCAGCAGTGTATTCTATGCCGCCACTTTCTTTAAAACTTTCGTAGTCGATTGGTGTGAGATAGTTTTGACGGTTAAGGGAACTGACAATAACGACAACTAAATCATTATCTTTCTGAAGTTTTTTCAAAGCGCGAACGTGTGTATCAACAGCGTCTTTGGTTTGTTGTCGCGGGTCACTTGGACAAATTACTTGAAGATAGTCGATGATGATAATAGGCCGTGTTGAAGTTTCTTTAATGTAATTCTCGACGGTTTCTGTAATGTAGTCGATCTTCGTTGCGAAATTACACTCTAAGATTATTTCGTGTTCGGTGAAAGAGGCGTATTCTTCTGTGGCACTCTGTACGGCTTCATTATCAATGCCACGACGAATATCTATGGCACTAACAGCAGTGTTTATATTTTTCCTCGCCATAAGTCTGCTAATACCTTTTGTTACGATTTCTAAGCAGGTTTGTTCCAGACTGAAAAACAAAACGTGTTCTCCGGCTTGGACTAACTGGTCGGCCATTTGATGAACAAAGGTAGTCTTGCCTAAGCTCGAAATCGCGCCCAGTACATAGAGTCCCGGATAAAAACTAACATGACTGTCGATATTGCTGAAACCAGTCTTGCGATTGGCGAAATTGCGAAACCTTAATAGGTCGTTCTTGAACTGCCAGTTATCGATGAGGCCATGTATATAAAAATTTATGTTTCTGGATGACACAGGAGGCTCTTTAGGAACATTTTCTTGTGTATTTATTATTTTTTCGGAATTTGACCTTGTAGACGGCTTTTCTGAATGAGTTTCTTGATTTTTTATTCCATGTGTCTGAGTGGTAGAATTTAAACGAGGCGTAAACGAGTTTACATATGGCTCAAAATTGCTTAAAACTTTAGAAATTGTTTTTTCGCCATAGGTTTGTGCCCCGTGCCTTTCGTCCCACTTGTCTCTCATTAGTCCTGATTGTCTAAAAATATTATCTATTCTGTTTGTGTCGCCATTAGTCCAATAAGCCAAATGAGAAACTAAGGCTAAATCAGCTTCACTATGGCTTGAATGGCTTGAAATATCTCCTAAAAATAGAGAGCGAATATAATTCCCGTTTTTGCTTGCGAACATTCGTTCAATTAGTTCGTTATCACTTAAATATTCAGAGGAGAAAAAATTTTCCTGTGAATATGAGTTATTAAACGTTTGAATGTATGGTGCTGGTTTAGCGACAGAAGTTTCTGGCTTATGTTCAACAAAATATTTCTCGTATAGAGCCTTTAGTTCTTCAGTTCTTGAAGCTATTTCTTTGGCTTGACCGAAAATATTGCCAGTAACTGTGAAGTAGTGAACGTAATTATAAACTTCGATAATGAACTTTGTGGGATTGGAGGTTATGAAGACATATTTTTTTCGGCCGAGATCAGGCATTTTTGCTTTACATAATATGTGAATGCCAGTTCCAGATGGCGAAATTTCAGTGTAGCTATCAATTTGTTCAATTATCTCTAATGCGAATGGCTCTACGCTTCCGTCAGCTCGAATCACATGGTCTAAGTCAATTCCTGTAATTCGCTCAGTAGTAAGTGCATCTTCATCATTCAAGGGCAAACCAAACTGAAAACCTATGCCGTTAAAATTGAATTTTTTCAGTCCAGCTAAAGCATCGTCGTAAGTTCCCCAAGTATCTTCTTCGTTAGCCATAGCGTTGCTTCCCGTCACAGGATTTTTAGGAATTTTATCTTTGTGGCAGACCCAACGTTTCATTTTTGCAATACCTCTGAGCTGTTCAGGTAAATTCATTCGTAATCTCCTTTTTTAATTTTTTTCATTAAATGATTATAATCTTTTGATTTTTGTGTTTGGGATATGTCTTGAACGTGTCTTAGGTGTATATAAAATTATATTATCTGTGTATAAGAAAGTAAAATTTGAGCATGATGACGTTGAACACGATTTTTGAGGGTCGAAGTATTCTTACCATATGTAACAAGTGGTTCTTGACCCTGTACCGCCTCGACTTGTTATAATCTAAATATAAATAAGCAAGGAGTGCTGAATCATAGAAAGTAAAATTATTTATCATGGCGGTAAAGAAATAATCGAATTTCCTGAAATTCGGACTGCGAAATATCATAAGGATTTTTATTTCGGCTTCTACTGTACGTATTTCAAGGAACAGGCGGAGCGTTGGGCAACGCGGTACGGCAGGACTGGAATAGTCAATGAATATTATTATGTTCCGTCGTCGTATCTTCGTGTACTTATTTTCTCTGCTATGACTGAAGAATGGCTTGATTTTATTGTGTCGTGCAGGAGCGGACACTCTCATGATTATGATATTGTTGAAGGCCCAATGGCTAATGACACTATTTTCAACTACATACAGGGTTTTATTGATGGAGAAATTTCTCGTGCAGCATTTTGGGAGCTTGCAAAGTTCAAACGACCAACACACCAAATAAGTTTTCATACGGCTCGTGCGCTTGCTACGCTGAATTTTTTACGAGGATATGAGGTTAGTCATAATGACGAATAGTAATTTATTTTTTCTCTGTAGTTTAGTTGAATTTATCGGAAGGCGGCAAAAATTAGCTAGAAATGAAGTCGTTTCTTCATTAGGACTTTCTAACGTTAAGCGTATATATGAATACGCAGATGTTCTTCACTGTGAGCCTATTTCAAAAGTCGCTGACGAGTATATTGAAGCATGTAAAGTTGTAACAGGCAACTTTGACAACGTAGCGGATTGTAAGTATGAAGTTCCGAGCTATTGGGACATTGGTAAAGTTTATGCTAGACTTGTTCAAGATGTTACAGGAAATATTCAGGAAAAGGACGAAATTATTAAGACACTCAGTGAAGTTTATGGCTCATGGATCAACGACAGTATTTCAAACTTTAATTCAGACTTCTTTTATCAGCCTCATGATTACATCAGAGAATGTTATTTTGAGGGCAAGGTTTTATAAAATCACCGTGCTGTTTGGGGTCATATACCGTTTGTTCTATATATAATAGCGGATTTCGACCCCCAATGCCCCGTCCTTGCCATTATTGCTCTTGGGTAACTTTTGAGGCAAAGTCTTTTACAATATCTTTCAGTTCCTGCGGTTCAATAACTTTGGCGTTCGGCGCTCCGGCCAAGACCCACCTCGCAACTTCGTCAAGATACGGAACTTCGGCAGTTAAAATGACGTTACCGTCCGATAATTCTTCGATTTTTTGAGTCGGGTGCCATTTTATTTCACGCATTGAGTCTGCTAAATTTCCGAAAAGTTTTATTTTTACGAAATGTTTTTCGTTGCCGGGCGCAATGTGCCAAGCTGTGGAAACGTAATCACTTGAGAAGCCTCCCTTGTCCGGCTTAACGTAGTCAATATTTTCTGCGATAGAAGCGTTTATAATTCTGCTTATTCTGTGAATGCTGAGAGCTTTGTGTTGATGATTAAATGAAACCATATACCAAGCGTTGCCACGAAAATAAAAATCGTAAGGCGATAAAATCCACTGCCTTCCTTTTTTGCCGGGCGATAAGTAACGAATATTAACGGTCTGTTGCTTATAGCGAGCTTCTATCAAAAGATTAAAAATTTCGGGTTTCACAGGCGCAACAGGGATCGCGATGACTGTGGATTTTGCTAAATCATTTCCTGCGTCGGTTAAATCTTTTGGAATATAAATTGAAAGTTTGTCCCATAAAGTCTGAGCGTCTTTTTCAAAAAGTGGGAGAAAATGCGAGGCCATTTTTAATCCGGCACTTAAAACTTCGATTTCATTTTTTGAAGCTTTAATATCTACGATGAAAGAACCTTCCTGTTCGAGAATATATAATTTTTGTCGACGATCGTAAATGATTTCAGCTCCTTCATCTCGAAGAAAATCTAAATCGTTTTGAAGAGTTCTATTCTGTTCGTAACTGTCTTTTTTCTTTTGAAACGTGTATTGTCCAGCTTCTTCAAGTTCTTCACGTGATACTCTCTTTTTAGATTGAAGAAGAGCGATGACTTTCATAAGCCGCTTGTAACGTACTGAAGACATATCTTTAGGCATGATTTTTTCCCCCTTTCAATTTTTATCGAAAAATATTTTATAACATACTTTATTTTTTTATGATTTTGTGATATAATATTTTCCATCGCGAGAGACACAGCGAAAAAGAAAGTCGACAATCTTTATTTCAAAATTACATAATGCCATAATTCTACAGTATTTCATCAAATAATACAATTATATTATTAACTATTAATTAACAAATAGGAGGATATTTCTGTCTAAAAATTTTTGAGTTATTCCACCTTATAAATACATCTTATTGAGATTTTATTACTAACACTAATATATTTATTCAGTTTGAAAGGAGTCTTTGTTTATGCCCAGAAGCGGAGAAGAATATAGAATGGAAATCACACAAAAAATTATCGAAGCTCTCGAAAATGGCACAGCTCCTTGGCAAAAACCTTGGTTAGATTACAGGCCTGTTAATGCGGTTACTGGGAATTTCTATGTAGGTATAAACTCAATTATCCTTTCGATTGAGGGGGAAAAATTTACAACTAATGAAGATTCAAGATGGGCGACAAGACGACAGGCAGAGTCAAAAAAATGGTCAATTAAGTCGGATGAAAAACCTATAACACTCAAATTTTTTAGAATTTTTGAAGAAGAAGTTGAAAGCAACAGGCTTCGAGATATATTTCAGGGCAGAAATGTTAGAAAGTATGCGGTAAGTAAAACCTTTGAAGTTTTCCATGCTTCACAAATTCAAGGTATACCTTTTCTTCCCGCTATTAGAAGAAAGCAGAAACATATCGTCAATGATGAGGTAATCGACAAAATAATTTTCAATGCCAGCGCAAGAATTTATGAGGGCGGCAATGAAGCCTGTTATTCACCTGACATAGACGTAATCAGAATGCCGATTAAAAAATCTTTCGCTGATACTGAAAGCTATTACTCAACTTTGTTGCATGAATTAGCGCATTGGACAGGGCATCGTTCAAGACTTGACAGAATAGCCTCATTCGATAGAGGTTCTGCAAGTTATGCCCGTGAAGAATTAGTTGCCGAAATTGCTTCAATGTTCCTCTCGGCTGAATTTGGAATATCTCAAACTCAAGAACACTTTGACCAGCATGCCGCCTATATTAATTCGTGGATTAAGTATCTTAAATCCGACCCTAATGCAATATTTAATGCGGCTAAAGAAGCCAAAAAAGCCGCTAATTACATACTTACGTTTAAAGAGGTCGAAATAAAACTTGCCAGCTAATCACGCCTTAGTGGCGTGAACTTCTTTCTTTATTTATTAATATTTTTATTGAACGGAGAATAAAAAAGTGGATATAAAAGTTTCATTTCTAAAATTAATTAAGGAGGTTAAATCATGAGCCTAGATAAAATAGTTGTTAATCAGCTTGGATTAAATAACTCACAAGATTTGTCATATTCTTCATGGGAAGATGTAATAACTAATACAAAATTTGAAGACTTAAAAAGTGCGATTTATAACAATGACTTTGATTGGAAAGTTGAAGACATCAACGGCATAAATTTTCTTGAAGCTGTGGTGAACTTAAAAAATCTCGAGCTTCTCAAAATTTGCGTCTGGCTTGCTGATGATGGATATGGAATGTTATTTGTTGATTTATTTAGAAAATTAATGAATAATTATGATATCGAAGGCATCGAATTACTGCTCGCTGCTGAGTTTAACATAGAGGATTTTGCAAAAGATTTTCTATGGCATTTTGTAAAAAATTATATTCCCGAAGCTGATGATCCTCGAAATGAAAATGCTCGAAAATTCAAAGATAAACTTGACAAAGGTACAATGATACTGAATTTGTTGCATGAATTCGATCCCGACATTCCGAATTTGGATTTTGACGGTAATGAATTAAGTTATACTCAATTAGTTTATAGCCGCTTTGCTAAATGTGATAAATACGAAGGAGAAGCTATTCCAGTAACCTACAGCGAAGCTATAAAATTGCGTCGTGCTGTGTCACCTATGGCTGTCGCTGAAATAATTGATAAATTACCGCGCAAACCAAAAAGAAAAGGCTTACGTGTTAACAGAGAAGCAATAAGGCGTGCTTTATCACCTGATTTGTTTGCCTTAGATATGGATGGGTTAGATATGCAAAAAGAGGAGGACACTGAAATTGTTGACTAAAGAATTTGATGAAACATCTCCGTCTTATAAAAGAATAGGAGAAGCGATAGAGAGCTTACGTGCGGCACTTTCGTCTGATCATTCTGTTGAGGACGAAGGGAGCAACAATTATGACGTAGGTGCTAAAATTCTTCACGTAGCTAATTATTTCAACGAATACTTTGAACCCGCTGAAATTCTAAAAAAGTTGTGTGAAACGTTCTCCGATTATGACGAAATCAATGCAAGAAACATGTTCGATGAGACGCCATTATTAAAACTTGTACATAATGATAATGTTGCATTCAATGCGCTCCGCCTTGAATGTATCTATACGCTAATTAGGGCTGAAGCTGATTTACACGCCGAAGATCTATTAGGAAATTCCTTTATGGATTTTATAAATGACGAAAATTATCTCAATGAAGATAGTTTTAAGAATGAAATATGTGAAGGTCAAAATTCAATAGATAAATTATTATTCATAGACATTCTTCATACACTTGTTGATGATTTACAATCTTGTGATGTTGAAATTCTAATCGCTGCATTTGGTGAAGACAAAAACAAAATTGCTAAAGCCCTTGTAAACGGCGCAAATATTGAAGCTAAAACTAAACGAGGATACACGCCTTTTATGTTATCGTCAATGTTTGGAACGCCTGAAACAGTTAAATTCTTGATAAATAAAGGAGCTGATATTAACGTCAAAGATAAATACGGCAATAACGTTATAGCACTCGCAGTTAATTCTCCTCATAATAATTGCGAAAATATTCGAGTGCTTTCAGAGGTCGGTGCTGACCTAAATTCAAAAAATAATGACGGCTCAATACCAATAAAACAAGCTACAACTTCTACTCGCAGGAATTAATCCGAAAATTTTATAACACACCTTATTATAACATTTGTTGCTTGTATAATACTTTTATAAAACAAAAGGAGCGTTTGAAATGACTGACAGAGAAGTATTAGAGATGTTCCTAAGCTGCAGCTTAGATGCTGCTGACGATGTATTTGAAAAGTTCCTCACTATCAAAAATGCTAAACTATACGGCATATATGGATCTAAAGATTGTGTCTATATTCCAGGCTCAAGAAGCGACAGAGTCCTATTAGTTGCTCACGCTGATACAGTATTTGACCATTATGGCGAACACAAATTTAGCCTTGATGAAGAAGGAAAATATCACAGTAATGGTAAAACTTACGGACTTGGAGCTGATGACAGGGCAGGCTGTGCAATTTTGTGGCTCCTACAAAATTTGGGACATTCCTTGTTTGTAACAAATTTCGAGGAAATAGGTTCAATCGGTGCCAATAATGTAAGGGCTCACAATAGAGATTTATTCAGAGAATTGAACGAACATCAATATATGCTTGAGTTTGACAGACGTCATGCTCATGATTACAAAGTCTATCATATTCCTGTTACTAAAGAGTTCAAAAGTTTCATTGAAAAAGAAACTGGATTTACAGAAGCCGATAAAAATTCCTCAACTGATATAACGGTATTATGCGACAAAATCTGCGGAGCTAATCTCAGTGTCGGCTATTACTATGAACATAAGATTCAAGAGTACCTTGTCTACAATGAATGGCAAAATACCCTTAATATTGCGAGAAAAATGCTCGAACCTATACAAAGAAAATTTCCTCTAAATAAAATGAATAAAATCTAAAAACTCAGAAAGGAGAATATAAAAATGATTAGATCGGATAAGTTAATACAAATATTTGCAGATACACAGGTGGTTTATAACACCGATCCAACTTTGAAAGAAGCAGTGGCTTTCGGTCAAAAACATACAAAACTTTATAAGGCTGACGATTACCCTGAGTTGCCTGATATTTCCGAAAAACTTGGTTTAACTCAGACACTTAACTTGAAGAGTTTCCAAGCTGCCATGAAGTTTCATAACGAAATGCCGGATAAAAGGATCGCCGTGTTAAATTTTGCTTCTCCAATCAAAGCCGGAGGCGGCGTTTATAGCGGAAGTAGGGCACAGGAGGAGAGTTTATGTAGATGTTCAACGCTATACCCTCTACTTGATCAGCAATGGCTTAAAGAAAGTTATTACACTCCGAACAAAAAGAACTATGATTTTAGGAATGATGACGCTTGTATTTACTCAGAGGGCGTTGTTATCTGCAAATCCGATGATTATTATCCCGAAAGATTGAAGCATGAGGATTTTGTAACTGTCGATGTAATCACATGTGCTGCTCCTGATTTAAGAAGGGTACAGTGGTTTGATATTAAGGAGTTATTCAACATTCATACTAAAAGAGCAAAACACATTTTGCATATTGCTGCTTTGAATGGTGTTGACATTCTAATTACAGGTGCTTTCGGTTGTGGAGCTTTCAAGAATAGTCCTGAACTTGTCGCCGAAGCGTGGAAAGAAGCACTTAAAGATTATCAGCAAAAGTTTGATCATGTTATCTTTGCTGTATATTTCAGGAAGCACGAGATTAATAATTTTAAAATCTTTAACGAAAAATTTAGCCTAACATAAAACGAATTTTTTTCAGCGCACACTTTTTCGATTTTTGTAATTTGTGCGCTGACTTATCATTCAGATACTACATGACGCTTTACCCATTCTAAAAGTTCTTCGTAACTCGTTAATCCCGATGCAACTTGAAAAATCAATTTAATTAAATCTTCATCATCGTATTCCAATTTCACATCGTGAATATCTAAATAAACCAAAAAAGCATGAACTCCAATACGTTTATTGCCGTCTATAAACGGGTGATTAGAAATCAAGTTATATCCAAGTCGAACAGCTTTTTCTATCAACGACGGATAAAGCTCCTTACCTCCAAACGTCTGATACGGAGAAATTATCGCTGATAAAAGTAAATTTTCGTCCCTGACACCTTTACTGCCTCCAGAAATTGAAATTATTTTCTCGTGTAATAACAATATTTGTTTCCTCGAAAACCGCTTCATTTCGCAAGCTCCTTGTACACTTTTTCATTTCTGACCATAATTTTTTCTGACGACTTCAATAATTCCTCGTCGGAAATTTCTTCTGAATGCCTTAATTCTTTTTTCTCATCTAAACACATAATTCTCTTTCTCTCATTTCTCGTTTATATTTGTAATAAGTATTTATCGAAACGCACAATTTTTTAGATTTATCGTCAGGGTTAGGAGAAGCGTTAATAATTGCGATGACTTCCCTGTCGGAGTTTGAACCGTTGAATGATTTGCTGTATTTTAAGATCAGCTGTTGGATAGGCGATTTTTTCCTGATATGCAAAGTATTGCCCTGCTTTTGTCCTATTTGTTTGCCGTTGCGCCTCGCAGTATCGATACCCTCACGGGTTCTCTGATGTAAATCGTCAATTTCTTTCTGCGATTGGACAAACGCAAGCTGAATTTGTTTCTTTGCCAAAGCCATAACATAATCATTTAGAGCTTCGAGAATTGATTTCATTAGTTTATCAGTAGCTTCGTCGTCGCTATCGAGATTAAGAAAAATTTTCTTCTCCTGTAAAGTTTTCCTGTAAGTATCAGTGTTAATATGCGTTTCTTTAAGAAACACAAGATTAACGCCTTTGTTATAAAGCTGTTCATAAAGCGTGAAACCCTCATCGGCATTGCGGGACATTCTTGAAACGCTGTCGAATATTATCGTGTCGCCAGCTTGAATTATACGCAATAACTTTTCTAATTCCTTGCGTCCTTGAAATATTGCGCCTGTGAAACTTTCTTGCACTATTATTGCATCAGGAAATTCTTTAAGAATATTTCTGATTTGACGTTCAATATTTTGCTTTGGCGTACTTACTCGACAATAACCGTAATTTTTCATTTTATAAATTTCACAAACTGATTTAGTTTATGAGATTTTTCGCCTTGAGTAAAGCGGGAGCCAAAAAATATAAATCCGTTACGCTCATAAAATTCCATCAATACTTTATTATCCTCACACTCTAAAAACTCGATCACTCCGCTTAAAAAATATTGTGCTTGAGAAATAATATTAAGAGCAAGTTCAAGAAGTTCATCGCCGCTAATACGTCTTTCTTTCGGAATGGCAAAATTCTTACCTAACTGAGCAATAAGATAAGAAGCTGCTGTATAAGTTCCAGTATTTTCATCAAGGACACTAATTCGCTCTAACTTTCTTGCCATAGATTTACTAATTGCTGAAAAATGAATAGATTTATAGTTAATGAGAAATAACTGACAAAATCAGCTCCGTCCTGCTCGTTTTGAGAAAAGACAAGATACGTAACAGATTGATTTTTCTTTGTGAATTCAATAGCGTTATGCTTTAAAAAATGTTCAACATCTGGATTAAGAGGACATGAAAAAGAAAGTAACAACTCATAGAGTTCATCCTCCATAACAGAAACAGAATCTTTTTTATTAAGGTATTCTCTAAGATTAACAACTAAAAATTGTTTTGGCATAACTATTTTATTTTGCTCATTAATTCAAAAATTTCTTTTTTATCAGTCAATAACCGCCCTTGTACTACATGAGACTTAGGTTCGCAAAGTTCCGATAATTCTACAGCGTTTATAAATCTTTCAATACTTTCTCTGTCAGAAAGTACAAAATTATGCGTAATGCTCGATGTCGCCAAAAAATCATCTCCTAATTGAAATTTTATATATTATATCAAAATAATTCTTAAAATAAACGCTCGCTAAATTTGATATAACATAGTAAATATTTTCCTGCTCTATCTCGCTGAGATTTGGTAGAAAAAATCTTCTGGTTAAATTTAATATAAAAGCAGCACAGCCTCATAAGTTTTTTAATTATCCGTAACGTATCAATATCAGGGTCAAAGCATTCTATTATATATATATATATATATACAACAAGTGGATTGCGACCCTATTCCGCACTGTTTCAGTGAGTTTGCGACATAACTAACTATAAAGTTATTTACTTCAAAGTTAATTAAAAATGTTCTGCATCGTCGCTACCAGTGATTATCGTCATTTATATGATGTGCAGAATTTTCACTTTATTGAAACAGACACGCCGACAGTTCAGCCAGTAATAGAACAGTTTAGCGAACGGGGTCAGAACACGCTATTATATAGAACAAGTGAATTATGACCTCAAACGATGATTAAAAATTCCCACGCCTGTAACGTGAATATTTGCCGCCTTTTTCTTTAACAAGCTGACCTCGTGCGAGCATTTCACGGATTATCAGTATGGCGGTTGCCTGAGAAATTTTTAGGGCAATTTCAATGTCTTTCCTTGTGATTACCTCATGAGTATTAAATAAATTCATAATAAATTCTTGACGTTCATTCAGAGGCACAGATTTTGTAATTACTTCACTATTTTTTTCATGTTCTGATATAAAATTTATATTAGGCAGTGTAATTTTAAACGCATTATTAGAAACCTCGATTTTGGGCTTCTTTTTGCAGTCAGCGTAACTCTCATAAATTTTCAATATACCCGTTCCATATGCCTCAATCAACCGTAGTCTATAAAACACATTTGCAAGATGCGGATTACGCAAAACTGAAACTCCAAGCATGATGTCATCAAAGGAAATTCCGCGAACTAATCCACCTATGCTAACAAACTCAATTCTGTCATCGAACATGCTAATCAGCGTTGAAGCGCTCATCGAGTAATCTCTGTGGACAATGGCATTCAACAAGGCTTCTCTTATGGCTTCGAGCGGATAGTTACGTTTATCTATTCTTTCTAAACCGACAAATTCTGCTTTAGTGCGGTTGGACAAATCAATATATGAAAATGCTTCTTCAAGTTGTTCAAGCAAAGAGCCCGTAAATTCGCGTCTGTCAAGAAAAACCGTTTTTTGACTGCCCTGAAAAATCGCCACTTTCAAGGTATGAACGCACTGATCTGAAAGAAGCATTGCAAGATTTGTGAAAGTATTATCTTTTCCTATCAGGTTGAGCGTTCGCATTTGGGATTTGCCGAAATCTATGCCCTTTTTCGCAAAATAATTGGAGGTCTTTTCAAATGTTAATTGCTGATTAAGCGAGCGTGAGTCTTCGTAGCAATCTCCGCTTGTTTCCTTTATCATATTCAAAATCGCCGTTTCCGAAGCTGGCACGGAAGAACTGCCTTGTCGCACATAAACGCCCTCCGGCCTTATGCCTTTGCCAGCAAGATAATACGGGCGGGCTGTTCCGCGAAGAACAGTAACAATGACTACCGTATTGCCTTCGATTTCCGAAACGCCGCAATCTGTGAACATTGTTACGTCTGGGCGAATTACATCTCTTATCATGTTCGTAACCCGTAGCATTACCTTATCAGGTTCGGAAACTCCACAGCTGTGTCCGTCATCGTCAACTCCAATATAAATTTTTCCGCCGTCCGTATTAGCGAATGCGACGACAGCGTACTTTATGTCTTCTGTGTATTCCCGTTTATATTCAACAGTTTTGCTTTCCATTAGTCAACGTTCTCTCTAATAATTTCTTATTAATTATTTTAATAATTATTATCAAGAAAATCAATAGGATTTCATTGTGCAACACTATGATAACTAAGTCTGTAATAGAACACAGTAACGAACGGGGTCGATACACACTACTAAGTGAATTACGACCCCGATGAAGAAATTTTGATGTATTTTTCAAGATATTCTTACGCAGTATTCCTCATTATTTGCTATAAACACTGCGGTCAACTTTTTAATCAGCTTATAAAAATTTTGAGTAGAAACCACAGATAGGTGGCAATTCCAGGCGTAAGAGTTATCATTTCGATAAAAAGATTCAGATTCTTGCTTCTTTTTTTGCTCCAAACGCGTAATAGGTTCTTATCTCTTGAATTATACCAATTATTCAAAAAACAGGGAATTAAGACTGCAGATAAAGATGGGATTGCTATTAACACTATCAGAAATGGTAACGCTCCTATAAAGCCATTTATGTACACAGGAAGAATGAAATACGCAATAGCACAAGGAAGTATTGCAAACAGTATCGTGAAAAGCCAGCTATTAATACTTCTTACCCTCTTAAATACACCAATTAACGCTTCCATAGATTCTGAAATATATTGCTCAGATACACTGTTATTCAGTAAATTTCTTATGATTTGTGGATCATCATTGTCTATACTTGCTTCTATAATCTTGTGGTTAATATCATAGCTCATGAAATTGCTAATTTTTTTTCTTGCGTCTCCCCATGGGGTTAACAATGATACTCGACAATTACTCAGGCTTGAGATTTGTTCGCCCACAACGTTATCTATAGCACCGCCTGCGTCAATGACCGAAGCATTATTGCCAGCAAGTATCCATTTACTTGTTTTTCCTTTAATTTTTACTTCAGCTTCTGCGACAGTTAATCTACCTGTGTAGCGTACTATGACTACTCCATTCCCTGTTCTGTATGAATCATATCGTTGTAGTGAGGCATAATGACCAATATTATTTGCTCCAATTTTTTTTATGGCCATATCGAAAAAATGAGGAACAGCTTCCAAATAATTTATTAAGTAGTTTGGTGTAGTCTTAATAAAAGTACGTCCTATTAAGGTAAGCCAACCTGTACCACAACACTGTTCGCATTTTAATTGTCCAGAACCGCCACATTTGAAACAAACCTCATAACCACGCCCTTTACATCTCTTACATAGATGGTATCCTGCGCCATTGCATGTAGGACATATATCTTGCGGGGTGTTATACAAATGATGTTGTGGATTACCATAGCTATAATAATGTCTACTATTATTACCCCTACACCGTTCACACTGAACCTGCCCATGGCCATTGCATTTAGGGCATGGATAAGTTCCATAACCATTACAAGTTGAGCATTGATTCTTTCCCATTCCATTACATTCTTGACATTGAGAATGCAAAAGCATTTTTACAGGATTTTCATATACTTCCGTAGTATCACAGATTTCTCCATAAATTCTGTTTGAAAGCATACTTCCAATACCTTCAATTAATTCAAGATTATTAAGGTCATTTTGTGCCTGATGTTCTATTCCAGAAAGAATTTCTGATTTTTCAGTAACAAGTATATTTTGGTTAGACGGAAATAATCTGTCAGGCACAACGGAAATTTCAGAGGCTTTAGCAAAAGAATATTCAATTTGTGGTACAATGTTTTCAGCGTAAACATTTATTTCACAAATTTCAACGCCTAAGCTGTCTCCCGTATTATCACTGATATGCTTAAGAATCGATTCTTTGCATACTTGGGCATAATCGTTCTTTTCTTGTTCCGTTAGTTCTTTATGTTCTTTATCAATGATTGTTTCAAAACTTTCACTATAAGACATTTTGATTATACTCCTCCTTGTTTATCTCCGCCTGTCGTATGGAGGGGCGTAGTTATTATTATTTCCGTTGTGGAACATTAAATATATTGCGATAATAATAGCTAATATTAGCAATCCCACAGAGGTGAATGTCCAAATTCTTGACACTAAAACTAAGGCGTTCTTTGGAACTGGTATTTTTTTGAAAATATGAATTACAATCCATATCATAGACAAAGAATGAATGACCAACATTGCAGTGATTATAGCTTCTACTTGAGTGGATAAATGATGTGTCATGAGTGTCATAACACCACTAGCGGCTGGGGAAATACATACTAAAATTGAGATTATCCCTGTTCCGTCATTTGTGTAATTTGTAGTATTAGCTGTCCAGAAAGTAAAGTAGTAAAAGAATCCCAGAAGTACTATTCCAGTAGCAATGCAGAGCTTGTAAGAAATGCCGATATTTTCGAAGTATGATTCTTCATGAGACTGTCTTAAGCTTTGTGTAAATATAAAATCGAAGCCGGCATCCACACTGTTTTCAGAATCCGAATACACAAAATTGGTAACACGCTTTTTTTCATATAACATTTTATTTTCTACCCTCGAAATAATGTATTCGTATTTAATGTGAAATTAATCTTTTGAGATAGTTTCACAAAAAATACGAAAGTTAATTTAAGAAAGTTTTCACCGCTTTTTGAAGTTGCGTGATAACATCATTGTCAAAAAATTTCTCAAATCTCCTAATTTTGCCTTGAGCAAAATCAACTTTCACAATCTGCCTGTCTTTATCTCCAATCTTACAAGAGTAAACTTTTCGATCCTCTAAAGTACCTCTTGCTCCTGAAGCGACATGACTTACAAAGCTATCGAGAACTTTATTGCCTACAAGCACGATAACTGGAGCTCCTGATAATTCAAGCAGGTGTTTTGTAAAATTGTTCCAACACGTGTCTTTGGCATTGTCTACTCCAACTTCGCTGTTTGATCTGAAAGGGACGATCTCCATGCAGACAACGTATTTCATGACTTCTCTCGCTTTTTGACTCGGACTCAACTTAGTCCATGAAGCCGTTAAATCTGAAGGCAAAAGTAGTTCCGTGTTGTTTCTGACGCAAGTCCAATAAGGAACTCCGATTGTCCCTCCGTCCCTAAGAGGAATACGCAAGGTTCGATCCCTATTATTTCTGGCCGGAGATGTTTGAATACGAGTTTTTAAGAAATTTTTTATTTCTTCAAAAGAAAATTCTTTCTGAGGTATAGTCAACATTTTTATAATTTCATCAAGTGAATATTCACCATCCGAAATTTTAGCTTTGCGGGTTGCGTCTATGCGTTCAGGAAGAAATACTTTGCCAGATTTGTGGAAGTAACGTGGAGAAACTTCGTCAAAATTGAAAGCTGGGTTGGAACTCAGGAAAAGTACGGGCGCATTTTCAATATCGCCGTCAAAAGGCTCGCCTATTTGAAAACCCTCGTCTTCAATAGAAGTATCATTGTCTTCGCACTCATCAATTTGAAACTGAGCGATTTCGCCGTATGGCTGTTTCAAATCAGGCTTCTTCAGAAGAGTCTGAATGTCCTTGTTATAAACGATGTCGCGCATAACCTCGTCAAGTGTCATAAATTTCCTCCTATTATAACTATAAGTAAAATTAGTTGTAAAAGTAATGATAGCTAAAAATAGGAGAAAAGTCAAAAAGTCAAGATTTAAGACGAAACGCAGAAAAAAAATTTCATCAGTCTTGAAAATTTTTCAGATTAAAAAGCATTACTAATAATAATTATGCAACTGGATATAGATTGAGTAAGGGCATATTTTTAACAAAAATCTTAAAAGAGGAGGTAAGGAATATGCCCGAAAAATCGAAAAGAGCTTGTAAAGATCCGATTGCCAAAGTGAATCAATCTTTCACTCAGGTCAGAATAGATGAAGAAACCTTTGCAAAGGGAAAAATTCTCGCGGCGATTTACGGCGAATCGTTCAATCATCTTATGGTGGAAGCTATTAAGAATGAAATTCAAAAATATGAGGTCGAAAACGGTCCATTGCCGAAACCAGTAGCAAAAGCATGAAGTTCAAAACATTGCATATTATCAAGGAACATCAAAATCTCTCGTATTATTGATCGGTTTCAGAGGCTCGAAAAGCCTCGTAAGCTGTTTGCATAGCGAGTTTCACAACTTCGTCCCAATCATCGTTTTCGATCACTTGCCACAAGTTCAATTTCTTAAATTCCCAGAATAACTCGTTATTTAGGCCAGCTTCAAAGTCATTGTTATAAAAGAAAAATTTAGTTTTATCGGTTGAAAGTTCGTTGGCGTAAAGACCGTTTTTATAGCTTTCAAGAAAAGATAAGGCAATTTTCTTAGCCGTATTCATCGCCAAAGACTTTACATCATTATAATCATTGCCAGTCATAAAAATTTCTCCGAATAATCAAAAAAAGTTTTGTAAATTATAGAACAATTACACTCATATATAAGGTGTGTATATAAAATATATTCTCAAAGACTAATGAAGCAACTTACTTTCTTTTTCATGATAAATAATTTCTATTAGTTGCAATGCAAAATCAAAAATTGCTTCATCAAAAGAATTAAGCGTATTTTTCTGAATATCGTGCCAAAAGGGAAGATGTTGGATACAAGAAGCTTTTATCATTTCGGAATTAACTTTTACAAAATGCGATAACTCTTTATCAGTTTCATCGTTGATAACATAGTCAATAGCATCATCAATATCATAAACATCATAACGAAGTTGCCAAAACTGGTAAATTTTTATAACCTCAATTTCAGTATACTCTTTACCGTCGATTTCATAAATAACATCAAGCATTACTGGCTCTCCTTATTAAAATCTTTTATCCAAATTTTATCGTAATAAATATCTTTAATTATTAATGAGCTTATTCCGTGTTTATGCTCATTAGCGTATTTCAAAGCCTTATATTCCCAAACTGGATATTCTTTAGCATACTCTTTCACTAATGCTTCAATATTTTCCCTAATAAACTTAGCTATCATGACTTTTTTTACTTGTCCCGAAGCAAATAGTATATTAGCAACATCAAATAACGCTGACTGTGTAAAATATTCACGTCTTCGCGCGTCAAAATACTCTAACTTAGTTTTTACTTCATCTGTGAGGCTTACGCAAAGTTTTATTTCTTTGTCCATATTTACTCCTAATCACCATTTTCAGCAGGAAGAACGCCAAATTCCACGCCTGCAAAATCATCTGCATCAAGGATATATTCGCTATTATGCCATCTTTCTCGCACCTTAGTGTGAGCGTCTTCAACAGTTTCAGCTTCAATCGTTACAATCTTGAAGAGCGTTTCCATAATTGTTACTTCAAATTCTCGCATAGTGTTTCCAAAATTAGTATTATCAAATACGTTGTCTACCTATGGTCATGCCATTTCAAACCGCGCTTGTTGTAAAGGGGTATCCAATGTTCTTCGTAGAAGTCATAGCCCGCGCCGTCAATACCGAAAAAATATCCGAACTCCTCGCTCTTGAATATACGAAAACCGCATTGGGACATCTGCATAATTCCGTCGTTTTCATCAAGCCAGTAATTATCGAGGCTATATCCGAACGACCACATTGTGTCCCACATCGGTAATTGGTCATAATACTCAATTTCTATTTGTTTACTATTAAGCCAAATTATTCCGCCACTATCAAGTTTTATTTTGTAATAATTATTTTTATAGTCAACATCAATAATTTCGCCTGATCCGCTGTCATAAGCGTAAACCCTATTACCCACGCCAGGACACGTAACTTCATGCCAATCTTCAGGGTCTGTTTTCCATAATTTATAAATCATCTGAGTTGGGACAGCATTGAAACCTTTTACCCACTCTTGAGCAGCATCCCGCTTGTATATTCCGCAGTTTTTCATTACTGTACCTCCTGCGAACAATTTCTGAGAACAATATGCACATCATTTTGACATATAGTAAATATATTTTTATATATTCACTGCTTACGCCAATATTTCTTCTTTCAATGTTTCTAAGGAGTTTTCCGCAGAGTTTTTTATAGCCTCTACTTCTTCGGGCTTAATAGCTTCTGCTGACACAGTAGGTATATCAGCTTTGAAATCATCCTGCGAATCCGATAATTCATCGCTTGAATGAAAACCTCCTGTTAAATCTGGACAATATGCTCTTGAAAAAAATGAAGCTGCTCTGTAGCTTAACATAACATCAGGCATATTCTCCCATTTCTTATTATTCAACGACCATTTTTCATCTTTGGCCATTTTTAGCGTAATTAGAGGTCCGACAAGTTTTTCACCAGTTTTCTTTTCAATGGTCCAAGCTCGACAACCTCGATTTTCTTTTCCTACTTCACCGATATACTCAAAACGAAGACGTTCAAATAAACCACAAGAATTTATTAACGATATTAAGAAACTCGATGAAAATCCAGGCTTTCCATGAACAATGTACATAGCCTGCATTACTTCCATAGGATTTCGGTGCATTCGGTTAGACATATCGAGAGCAATTAAGCAGGACGCAGGATTATTTCTGAATGTATCGGGAATTATTGCTGATTCTGAAAGTAGCGTTGCAAATTTCCAAGCACGATCGATACTTGAGAACGCAAAAAGATTTACTCCGACACTCACATTATTATTAA
Source organism: Synergistaceae bacterium (assembly GCA_017475805.1). The sequence goes on from JAFVEW010000090.1 coordinate 25,379, forward strand.
CAGTTTCAACAACAGCTCGTTCTTCCATAAAACTTTATCTCCTCTCTGTTATGCCCATTTAGGCAATCTTAATTCCTGTATTTCGTCTGAATAACTCGGCCAATTATTACTAACCATGCACGAGGCATAAAGTTCATATAGTTCTTGTATTTTGTCTTCTCCTACTTTTAAATAATCATCGCCAGCCTTAAATATACTTATCGCGTAAGGTGCTTCAGATTCAATTACAACATACATAAACGCCGTTACTTTTTCTCCTGTTACTGCCTCAAATCCCCTAACATAATGAGCAGCTTGAAGATAATAACGCCACTTGTAATAGGCTTTGCGTTGAAATTCACTGATATGTGCGTCTTGAGTGGTTTTTATATCCACTATAATATATCCTTTTTTCAGAGGCTTTATATAATCAGGCCGAGCTTTACATAATATTTCCGGCATATCCAACGAAGATACTTTTTGATTCCAATACACAGACTGCTCACAAACTCCGCCTTGTAGCAATTTTGATGCTAAGTCATGACTCCTAATTGCATTCGCCATTTCTGTAACTCTAGAATATTCATCTGAACTAAGAATTATCTTTCCTGATTGTTCAATCTCACTCCAGATAGCCTTGCCGTCTTTGGTTCTTCTATCAATACAAGGAGCTTCAATGTATTCAATATCGAAACGTTCAGGCTCAAGAATTGCGCAATGCGTAGCTGTTCCAAGTTTAGTTGCTGGAGTTTCTTTATGAGGTGAATTAACGCTTGTAATGTAATGAAGAGGTGAACGAGCTAATTCACCGAGCTGACTTGAACCTAATCCAGGTCCTGAGTGATATTCCGAGCTTGAAATATCTCTATATATTCCGACTTTATTTATCGTACCCATACGAGCTTCCTTTCGTCAGTCATTTTATAGTTATTGATAGAAATTTGAGATGACACTATTTTCTTAAAAGCCACTTTACTGCTTGTCTAAGTGAAGTAAAATCTTCTACCCAGCCCTCTGGCAAGTCAGAAACTTTTTGAGGTTCACCGTAACAATTTAACCAATTCATCTGGTCGGAATAATCACATGCAACATATCCTTTGGAATTACGGACTATGTACAATCCTGATTGATTGCGATATTTCTTCGGTAATCGTCCGTTAATCAATAAAGAACATTGTTCGGACGTTATAAATGATATTTGGTGTTTTTTAGCCATTTTATACAACCGCCTTTTTAGTTCAAAATCGTATAAAACCTGTAACTATAAGGAATTATATCAAATTTTGATATTATTGTACATATCTTATACAAAAAGATCAGGTGAATATTTATAAAAAAGAGGTAAAAACCCTATATAGAGCTTATTTACCTCAAAAATCTTATTAATTTTTACTAACTATTAACAATTTGGCGAGTGATGAATTTCGATAAGGCTAAAAGTATTCTTCTTCGTCATATTCCTCTTCCATGATTTCATCGGAATCATCAGTTGAAAGTCCGAGATTTTCCTGCTGTGGTTTCGTTAAGAAATAAGCGACACGATTATACGGCTTTCCCTCAAACTCGTCTGGTTCAAGCTGTGCGAATCCGACTTTGCCTATCCAAGTTTGAGGATCAAGATTGCCACTTGGAATGCTAAACGAAGAATAAATCTCAGTAAGGACTTTATTTACCATTCTCTTATGTTTGGGACTAAATGTCAGATGATGTTTCACTTTGGCGTTATGACCTATAACGTTAAGAATCATTTTTATAATCTGATTTCCCGAATCACTTGTGGCTTCTACTGCGCTTTCAATCTTAACGCAATAAACTCCTGACGAAAGCAGTTCATAGCTCCTCCTTACATCATTTTTCTTAAAATTCCACTTAATCATAAAGATTACCTCCTGTGAATATAAATTTTTTTGATAAACTTTTATTCATTTTATTCATAATTAAAAGCCTCCAAAATTAATTGTTCGCGTAAAAAAACTTTTGAAAAAGATATTTTTTCAACGTTTTCTTAAACGTCTATATTTAATTTCTTTAATAGTTGAAATTTTCACCGAAATCATAAAAAAGTTTTTCACAAAATTGATTTATTTCTCAAATTCCATGCACTTTCTAAATTACATAATAAAAGTTTTGGGATATAATTTTATAAAAGGAGATTTAAGTAATGGAAAAAAAATTAACTGTGCCCCGACAAAGAAAGCTGAAAAAAGAATTTCCCGATGGCCAAGCTGTGGGCAGAGCCTTCGTTCAGTTTTATCTCGACCAAAAAATAAAAGAGAAAGATCCCGAATTTAAGCCTGCTCTTACAGCTGAAGAAATGGATTTCTTACAAAACATGATTAGAACTTTCAAAGACAAAGGCAAAGACAAAGACGAAAAATTGTTCCAGCCTTATTATTCGTTATATAAGCTATTACGTCAGTTTGTACGTTGGATTGAAAAATATGAACATGTTTATTATCACGGTCTGTTCAGAGATTTAGCTGTCATTCAAAATCCTGACTACGACATAAAAATATACCATTTACTTAAGTCTCAAACGCCAAAGAATGAAAAAGCTATTGAAGAAGCAAAATCACAATATATTCAGAGTTTAGCACCAGTAGTAGATATACTTATACCTAACTGGAATGATCTAATGGTTCCTGCATTAAAGAAACTTTACAGCTACTCGTTAAGACTTGATAAAATTCAGGAATTAACTAAATACAACTTAACACCGCTTCTTCCAAATATGAAACACCATGAAAACGAAGTAAGAAAATTACAGGGAATTGCTAAGTCTTTCAGGGAAAACTTAGAAAAATTCATAAGCGTTGACAGCTTTGAAGTCAGTAACGATGTCCTCAAAGCCTTAGATGACTTCATTCAAATTAATGCTGATACTTTCAGATTGACTGAAGAAGAAAAAAAAGAAGATATACGACAGATTACTGAAGCAATTAACGCAATTAAAGAAGTCATAGAAAGTAATTCAGAGGCAAAACATCATGGAAAAATTTGAAGACACTGAAAAACAAGGCAACAACCCAACATCACTGATACAACAAGACCAGATTACTGCGTCTGACGGAGAAAAAATTGCGCAAGATAGCTCCACTCCTGACGAAATAATCCAAGAAATAGTAAGCGTAAAAACTTCCTCTGTGGATAAAATACTTCTCGATCTCAACAAAATATCCCAGAAAGCGTTTAACACTGGTGCAAATACTACCCTATATCAAGGCATTCCGCGAAAAATGGCAATGGAGCGAAAAGGAAGCGAAAAAGAAGTCAACACTTTTGTAGCAATAAACTTTGACTCAAACGGAATGGCAGAAAAGGGTCTTACTATAAAAGGCACGGAAAAACTCACACAGTTTGACAGGATAGTTCTTGACGCCATCAATACTTTGTACTTCGAGGGACATAATGAATATATTACTACGGCCATGGTTTTTCACGTCATCACTGGAGACACAAACAGACGCATAACCCCGAATTACACCGAAGAAATAAATGATAGTCTAAAGAAATTGCTATTTACCCATATAGTTATCAAAGCTAATGAAGAAGCAATCATGTACCCCGAACTAAAAAATTTCGAGTATCACGACAATATAGTTCCTGGCGCAATGGTAAAAGCTAAACTCAACGGCATAGAGGTGGCGTGTATTCACATAAGGGATATTCCACCTCTATATTTATACGCCAACAAGAAAAACCAAATTTGCAAAATAAGCCTTGACTTAATAAAGTTACCTTTCGCCGGAGAAAAAAACGAGGGCAAAGAACACATGACTTTACTTTATTACCTGCTCAGACGAATAGTAGCTTTGAAAAGCATAAGCAACTGTATAAAATACGACACGATTTATCATGAATTAGGTCATGATAATGCTACGAAACAAAAAAAGCTCAAAATACGGAAAAAAGTAAAAGAAATTTTAGACGCATGGAAAGGCTCCTTGTTCGGAGACATAGAATTTACAGACTACGATGAAAAAAAAGAAGGGCAAGTTCCTAAAGAGCTCATAATCAAATTCATAATGCAGAAAGATAAAAAAGAGAATTAAATCCCGCTTGATATAAGGTGCGAGATACATTTCTTTTTTAGGGTGCAAAATCGATTACCGGGGGTGCAAAATCGATTACCGGGGGTGCAAAATCGATTACCGGGGGTGCAAAATCGATTACCGGGGGTGCAAAATCGATTAC
>JAFVEW010000091.1 GCA_017475805.1 Synergistaceae bacterium
AGAGTCTTTGTCCTTTGCTGGGAAAGATTCTTCGCTTTCACGTCGAGCTTCGGCGGCGACTTTCGCGGTGATTTCGTATTTGTTGTCAGTTCCGCATTTATCTGCGAGCCATTCGAGGTCATAAAATTTCATGGAAAAATTTTCTCCTTTAGATTTTTAATTTAATTTTTAATCGCGTTATATTTTAACAGGGGCGCGGAAAAACAGTTAGGAATTAAAAATTTAAGAGCCATTCAAAAATTTTTTGAGACATTTTTATAAAACTTTACGAGAGCTAAAATAAAATACGATTTTGTAGTAATAAATGTAGTAATAAAATTTATCTTCTTGCTTAGAAAAATGTTTTAATGAAAGTACGATTATTTTATCATAGTTTAAGAATTATTGAAGAAAAAAAATTTTGCGTTATAATGCGCTTAATTTCATGAATTTAATGAAAGGAGCGGGAAAATCCCTCTCCTTTTTTATATGCAGGATAAGAGATAAGCAAATGACTGATGAATTTTTGAAACAAATTGAAGCAATAATAACGCAGCTGGGTTATGAATGTGTCCACGTCGGAATTAGAACGGATTTTGGCCGGACTAAAATTCAAATTTTAATTGACACTCTCGGCGGAATTAATGTCGATGACTGCGAGACAGTTTCGCGAAGAGTCAATAAATTTCTTGACGATAATCCCGACGTCCCGGAACTCGATAAGGGTCGTTATTATCTTGAAGTCAGCTCGCCCGGCGTTGAAAGACCTTTATATAAATTGGAAGACTATATCCGCTTTCAAGGCCGCGAAGCTCGAATCAGAATTAACGGGATTTTTGACGGGCGAAAAACTTTTACAGGCGTTATTAAATCCGTCAGTGATGATGGAAAAATTGATTTAATTTGCGACATCGGAGAAAAAAATATTCCGTTTGATTTAATAAAAGGAGGAAATCTGGTTTACAGATTTGAAAACGAAAAAAAAGAAAATGAAAATAATAAAAACAAGCGAAGGGGGAAAAATAAAAAATGATTCTTTTAGGTCGTGAATTTGTTGCAGCTCTTGATGAGTTAGCTGAACAGCGCGGGCTCGGCATTGAAACCGTAATAGCTACTATGGAGTCGGCCATGCTCTCGGCTTATAACAAATATTTACCAGGCGAACGTCAAGCCGAAGTCAAATTAGATCACGACATCGGTGCGATAAGAATTTTTGAAATTCGCAAAGTTGTTGACGAAATCGGCGATGATCCTGACAAAGAAATTACTTTGAAAGACGCTCTTAAATATGATAGAAACGTCGAAGTTGGCCAAGAAATTCGTATTGAACAAGATCCGCCTCACTTCGGACGTATTGCCGCGCAGACCGTCAGGCAGGTTATCACTCAAAAATTACGCGACGCAGAACGAAATATCGTTTACAATGCCTTTGCTGATAGAGTTGGCGAAATGGTCAGCGGAACTATCTACAGTGTTGAAGGTGATGACATTGTCGTTAGGATTAATGACAAGACCGATGCCGAACTGCCGAAACGTGAAAGAATTTTTGGCGAGCGTTATACACCAGGCACTGTGATGAGATTTTATGTCCTCGAAGTTAAAAATAAACAGAGAGGCCCGCGAATAATGGTCTCACGAACTCATCCGGGTTTGTTAAAGAAAATGCTTGAGCTTGAAATTCCTGAAATTCAAGACGGTACAATCGAAATTAAAAATATAGTTCGTGATGGCGGTTCACGTGCAAAGGTTGCAGTCGTGAGTCTTGATCCTAATGTTGACCCTGTAGGCTCTGTAATCGGCGCAGGAGGAGCAAGAATAAAAGCTATAAGCCAATCTTTACGCGGCGAAAAAGTTGACGCTGTAGTTTATAGCCCTGACCCTTTAATTTTTATTAAAAACGCTTTAGTGCCTGCTCAAATTGCAAAAGTTGAGCCTGTTCTTGACCACGAAAAAGAAGCTAATGTTTACGTGAATCAAGATCAATTATCGCTTGCAATAGGCAAACAAGGGCAAAACGTAAAACTTGCGGCCAAGCTGACGGGCTGGAAGCTCAATGTTTCTGCGGTCGAGCCTGACAGAATGCCGACACTTAAGGATATTTTCCATGAAGTCTTTGAAAATTAGTAATTAGGAGTTAGGAATTAGGAATGAAAAACGAAAAAAAACTCACTCCTCACTCCTCACTCCTCACTAAAAAACACGTTCCGACTCGTTCTTGTTCGGTCTGCAAAGTCAAGAGCGATAAAAATGATTTAATTCGCCTCGTTAAAAGTCCTGACGGAAAAATTTTCATTGATTCATCAAAAAAACTTCCGGGTCGCGGGGCTTATATTTGCCCGGATTTAGAATGTTTAGAGCGTGCTAAGGAAACAGGAATTTTAGCTAATGTTCTCAAAGCTGAAATTGATGATAACTTTTGGCCTGAGCTTGAAGAGTATATTAAAAATTTCGGCGAAAATATAAATCTTAAAATTAAATCCGTTCTTGGCCTTGCACGGAAAGCAGGAGCTTTGTTAATCGGCTCTGAAAAAATCGAAAATGAAGGCCATAAAAAAATTTTAGTGATTCTTGCCGAAGATTCTTCTGAAGGAGTTAAAAAATTTGCTGAAAAACATCAGAGTCTTTCGCTCGGCATGACTATAAAAGAATTATCTGAAGTTACAGGATTAAGAGACAGCGTTCAAATTTTAGGCCTGCCTCTTAATTCGGGGTTTGCAAAAAAGATTATTAATTTGTATAACAGTGAACATAAAGAAGATTAAGGAAGGAGCAACGCTTTTGAGCGATAAAATAAGAATCTACGATTTAGCCAGAAAGTTAAACAAGAGTAATAAAGAATTATTAGCCGTCTTGCAGCAGTTGGACGTACCTGTGAAATCACATTCAAGTTCAATCGACGAAGAAACGGCTCAGATTGTCGAAAACATAATCAAAGAAGCCAGCGAAGCAAAATCTCAAGAGAAAAAGCAGCACGGCTCGGAAACTTCAAAAAATAAAGACCATAAACACGAGTCCCGCGAGCCTGACGACGAAGAAAAAGAAGAAGAACAGGAACGCCCGCAAAAAACTCAAAAATTCCAGAAATCTCAAAAACAACAATCGCAGCAAAAGAGTCAAAAGCAAAATCAAACGGAAAAGCCCGCACAAACTCCTGCACCCGTAAAAGTTGAGGCGCAAACTCAGCAGCCCGCGCCTAAACCTCAGCCAAAGCCTAAAGACGAAGTTAAATTAGTCGAACGTCCTCCGATTATTACAGTCATGGGACACGTTGATCACGGCAAGACTACACTGCTTGACCATATTCGCCACGCTTCAGTCGCTGAACACGAAGCAGGCGGAATAACTCAGCATATCGGTGCTTACGTTGTCATGCAGGACGGAAAGCCTATAGTATTTTTAGATACGCCCGGCCACGAGGCTTTTACGGCAATGAGAGCACGAGGCGCAGGAGTTACGGATATTGTAATTCTTGTAATCGGCGCAGATGACGGCGTTATGCCTCAGACCCGCGAGGCCATTGATCATATTAAGGCAGCAGGAGTGCCATTAGTCGTTGCGATTAATAAAATCGATAAGCAAGGCGCAAAACCCGATAGAGTCCGTCAGCAATTAGCAGACTTAGGAATTTTCGTCGAAGGCTGGGGCGGCGATGTCGGAGCTGTCGAAATTTCAGCGAAACAGGGCATCGGAGTTTCTGACTTATTAGAAAGAGTCTTGCTTGAAGCAGAGATGCAGGAATTAAAAGCCAATCCTAACGCTACACCCGAAGGCGTCGTAATCGAAGCAAGATTAGATAAAGGCAAAGGCCCTGTTGCTACGGTTATAGTTAAAGACGGAACATTAAAAGCAGGCGACATAGTTTTATTTGACTCAACTTGGGGCAAGACCCGCGCTCTATTCGACTGGGCAGGCAAGGGACTCAAAAATGCCGGGCCAAGTACTCCTGTTGAAATTTTAGGACTCGGCGATGTTCCTAATCCCGGCGAATCTTTCAGAGTCGTCAGCAGTGAACGTGAAGCCCGTGCAGCTCTTGACGAGGCCAAACTCAAAGAACGCGAAGCAGCAGCAGAAGTCAAACGCGCCTCATTTGAAGATTTATATTCAAACTTGCAGGAAGGTCAGCTTCCTCACATGAATTTAGTCGTTAAATGCGACGTTCAAGGCTCTCTCGAAGCGTTATGCGCCGTTCTTGAAAAACTTGCGACAAATGAAGTCGGAGTCTCAATCGTTCATCGCGGAGTCGGACGAATTACTGAAGGCGATGTTATGTTAGCTTCAGCTTCTAACGCCGTAATTGTAGGCTTTAACGTCAGACCTGATGGAAACGCTAAAAAAGTCGCGGAGCTTAACGGAGTCGAGATAAGAACTTATAACGTTATCTATGACATTATCGACGACGTTAAGGCAGCTATGGCTGGTTTATTAAAGCCGAATTTACGCGAGGAGACTCTTGGCGAAGTCGAAATCCGCAAAATTTACAAGCTCCCGAAGATAGGGAAGATAGCAGGCTCTCACGTTACAAAAGGCATCGTGAAACGCACAGCAAAAGTCAGAGTAATCCGCGACGGTATTGTAATTTGGGACGGAAAAATTGCCTCGTTGAAACACGAAAAAGACGAAGCACGCGAACTTAAAGCCGGAATGGACTGCGGAATTTCGTTTGAAGGTTATCAAGATTTTGAAGTCGACGATGTTCTTGAAGTTTATGAAATCATCGAGGAGAAAAGGACTCTCGAATGAGCAGCAATTTAAGAATGTCGAGGATTAATAAGCAGCTTCAACGCGAAATTGCTTTGATTATCGAGACTCAAATTCAAAAAGAAAGCGTCAAAGGCACAATAATAACGGGCGTCGAATGTACGAAAGATTTAGAACGTGCAAGAGTTTATTTCACGGCTCTTGAGGCTCGAAAATGTCCCGGAATTTTGAAAGACCTGAACGAAATTAAAGGCGCGATTAGAGGCATGTTAGGACAGTCTATAAAATTGCGCCGAGTCCCTGCTCTTGAATTTATTATTGATAAAAGCAGCGATTATGGAGCAAAAATCGATAAAATTCTTGACAGCCTCAAGTACAGCTATTCGGACGAAAAAGAAAATGATGATGAAAATCCAGACACCGACGAATAAAAATTTTAATCCTGAAGATTTAATCAGCGCGTCAACTGTCTTAAAAAATTTTGAAACTTGGAAAATTTTTACTCACAAAAAAGCCGACGGAGACGCGCTCGGTTCATCTACTGCGCTATATACAGTAGGAAAAAATCTCGGCAAAAAAGTAACTTGGATTAATCCTGACGAAATTTTACCTGAGACCTATAAATATCTATCAGGCTATGACGCTCACGAAACTTACGAAAATTTTAATTTTGAAGATTTAGACGGCGTTTTATATATTTTCCTTGACTGTTCTAACCATGAACGCGGAACTTTAGGCTTAGAGCCTGAAAAAAATCTTAACGTTCTTAATATAGATCATCATGAAGATAATACAAATTTTGGCCGCGTTAATTGCGTTGACAGCCGGGCGTCTTCGACATGTGAAATGTTATATCGCCTTTTCAAAGCTGGAAAATTTGAAATCACTCATGAAATCGCTGAAAGTCTTTACACGGGAATTTTAACGGACACGGGCGGATTTTCTTTTTCAAATACTTCGCCGCTGACTCACGAAATCGCCGCAAATTTAATTGAACATGGCATTGAGCCTTCAAAGCTGAGCGATTTAATAAATCAAAATAAAACTCCGGCTGATTTTCTTTTATGGTCGCGAGCAATGTCGCGGGTAAAAATCTTCGGGCCTGAAAACGCGCCGAATATTTTTGCTATTTCAATCCTGAAAAAATCAGACTTCCAAGAAACAGGCGCGGATATGACTGGCACAGAAGGACTCTCGAGCATGTTCATGACGATTCGCGGAATAAAATTTATTTCGACTATAACTGAATATCCGAACGGCGATATAAGATTAAGCATTCGTTCACGTGAGGGCAGTCCTTTTGGCGCAGGAGAATTTGCAAGACCTTTAGGCGGCGGCGGACATGAAAGGGCAGCGGGCGCAAAATTAGAATGTCCGATTGATGATGCTATGGAAGTTTTAGAAAAATTAATCATGCAGAAATATCATGAATGCGTTAATTCTGATTAATAAGCCTTTAGACGTTCGCAGCAATACATGCGTCGGAACTGTAAGGAAAAAATTAGCAAAATTAAAAGTCGGACATTCCGGGACTTTAGACTCTACGGCGTCAGGGCTTTTAGTTTTGCTTATCGGTCATGCAACGAGATTTTGTGAATTTGTTATGTCTTTGCCAAAAGTTTATAAGACTCAAATTCAGTTCGGCGTCGAAACAAATACTTATGATTATTCCGGCGATGTAATTTCTGAAAAAAGTTTTGCGGATTTTGACGAAAAAATTTTTTATGACTCTTTATTTTCGTTTTCAGGCGTCAGGCTTCAGACTCCTCCGGCTGTGTCGGCAATTAAAATCGACGGCCAAGCAGCTTATAAATTAGCTCGTTCTGGTCAGGAAGTCGACATGAAATCGCGGCCTGTGTTCTTTAGAAATATAAAAGTTTTGACGCCTTTCGATAAAAATTCTGGAACTATTGAGCTTGAAATTTCTTGCGGTCGAGGAACTTATATTCGCAGTCTTGCTCACGATTTAGGAAAGATAATGGGCTGCGGAGCTCATGTCAAAAAATTGGAGCGTTCTGCTATTGGAAATTTTAGAATCGAGAACGCAAATAATTTAGACGACAAAATTTATAAGATTACGAGCCTTTCTGAGCTTGGTGAAAATTTCACGAGAATTAAAATCGGTTCACGCGACGAAAAAAGTTTCATGAACGGCATGAGCATTTTATTAAGTCATGCTGAAGAATTTTATCGCGGACTCAGCGTCAAAAATTATATTTGCGTCGAGGGCGAAAAATTTTTAGGCTTTGGAACTTACGCAGGCTACGACTATATAAAGCCCGAAGTCATCGTACCGAAAGTTTAGATTAAGAAAATGTTAGTTACTATTGGCTCATTCGACGGCTTTCACAAAGGCCACGAAAAATTATTTGAAATCTGCCGTGAAAACTCTATAAACAATAACTGGGGTGTTGTAACTTTCTCGCCGCATCCTTCTGAATACATGAAAAAAATAAAAAATTCTATGTTTAATCTGAAAGAGCGCGGCTTTTTAGTGAAAATTTTTGACGTTCCTAATTTTTTCGTGTTTGAATTTAACGAGGCTTTTAAGAATTTAAGCCCGGAAGAATTTATAGAAATTTTAATAAAAAAATTTAATATCTCCGGCGTTGTCTTCGGGAGCGATTTTCATTTTGGCCGTGAAAGACTCGGAAGCGCGGATTATCTTGAAAAAATTTATAAAGATAAAATCAAAATTTTCAGATTAAATTTATTCGACAAAAAAATTTACTCAAGTTCTCAAGCCCGCGAAAAAATTTTGTCCGGCGACATTGACAGCGTTAATAAAATTCTTGGCTATCCTTTCTTTATGATCAGCGATGTTATTCACGGCAACGCACGAGGACGAACTATGAACTTTCCGACGGCAAATTTGAATCTCAAAAATAGAATCATTCCGGCTTACGGAGTTTACAGCACCGCAGTTTTGATTAATAGCGAATTTCACTGCGGAGCTTTATCTATCGGAAATAATCCGACTTTCAACGACGTAAACGAGACTCGCACCGAAGTTTTTATCACGGATTTTAGCGGCGATATTTACGGCTCAGAAATTTTAATTTTCTTTTTGAAACGTATTCGCGGAATAAAAACTTTTGAAAATCGCGAGGCTTTAATGACTCAAATAAATTTCGATATAAAAACTTGCGAGGAAATTTTCAAAAATTCGCTTAGAGAATCATCAACGGAAAAATTTTTAGAACGCGCAAAAGAAATTTATTACGGAAATCAAGATTTTAATCCTGAAATTATAAATATAAAATCATGCTTATAGATTCACATTGTCATATTAATTCAGCAGATTTAAGGACGCAGGCTCATGAAGTCGTCGAACGAGCAAACGAAGCAGGCGTGAAAAAAATGATTATCGTCGGCTGCGACTTAGATGACAGCATCGAGGCCGTAGAGTTAGCTCATAAATTTAATTTTTATGCTTCAATCGGCATTCACCCTCACGAGGCAAAAAGATATTCGGATATTCCCGAAGAATTTTATAATTTAATTCAAGATGAAAAAGTTATAGCTATAGGCGAAATCGGATTAGATTATCATTATGATTTATCGCCGCGTGATGTTCAGGCTGAAATGTTCGAGCGTCAATTAAAATTCGCTCAGAAAATTAAAAAGCCCGTGATTTTGCATATCCGTGAAGCGATGGACGACGCTATGAAGATTTTACGCGGATATAAAGACTTGAAATTATTATTTCATTGTTATGCGGGCGGCTTAGAATTTTTGAACGAAGTTTTAGAATTTGATTCCTTATGTGCTTTCGGCGGTGCTTTAACATGGAAAGGTAAAGCCTCAGAAGAGCTGCGGGAAGTTTTCAGAAAAATTCCGGGCGATAAAATTCTGCTTGAGACAGACTGTCCTTATATGGCTCCCGTTCCGATGAGAGGCAAGACTAACGAGCCTGCTTTTATAAAATTCGTTTACGAACGAGCCGCGCAGGAAAAAGATTTAAGTCTCGAAGAATTAGAAAAAATTATTGAAAAAAATTTTGAAGAGTTTTTTAGTGTTAAATAAACATGATTACAGAAAAAAGTTTTGAAGTCTTGCTCTCGGCTCTTGGATTTGAAAAAGACGGCTTGATTTATAAAAAATTTTTCCCGAATTTTAATGTTGAGCTTTTTGCTGATTTTGCCTCAAAAGAATTATATTATCCCGAAGCTATAAAAGGCCGTGAGCGAAATAATAATTTTAATGCGCCTGAAAATTTCGTCGTGTTTGAATGTGTTAATAGATTGCTCGAAAAAGGTTATAAGCCCGAAGATATAGAGCTCGAACGTCAATGGCATTTAGGACACGACGCTAAAGGCGGACGCGCTGATATTTGCATTAGTGATGGCGACTCTACGCTCGTTATTATCGAGTGCAAAACTTGGGGAAAAGAATTTAACAACGCTTTGCGCGATACTAAAGACGACGGCGCACAATTATTTTCGTACTGGCAGCAGGAAGGCTCGTGCAAATGGCTCGTGTTATATGCCTCCGACTTTGACGATGGCAAATTAAATTATCAGGCTTTAACTATAAATTGCTCGGATGATGCAAACTTAATTTTAACGGCTGAAAAAGACGCTACTATTAAACTTTATAAAAATTCTCACACCGTACCTGAAAAAGTCGAGGCTTGGAAAGAAACTTATGAAAGCAAAATTTTTGACGATTTAATTTTTTCCGACGAAGCCATCGCCTATAATATCGAAGTCAAGCCTTTACGCAAAAAAAATTTAGTCGGCTTCGATGAACTTAATAAGGAAAGAATAATAAATCAATTTGAAGAAATCTTGCGACATAACAACGTCAGCGACAAAGAAAACGCTTTTAATAGATTAATCGCGCTTTTTATTTGCAAGTTAGTTGACGAAACTCAAACTCTCGAAGCTGGCGAAGTCGAATTTCAATATAAACAGGGCGTCGATACTTACGAAAGTTTACAAGACCGTCTTCAGCGTCTTCATAAAGAAGGCATGGATAAATTTATGAAAGAAGACATTTTTTATGTCGATCCGGATTATGCTAAGCGTTTATTTTCTGTTTACAAGGGCGAGAATAGAAAAAATGCCATAGCCGACTTGCAAAGAACTATCAGAAATCTTAAATTTTTCTCGAATAACGATTTTGCTTTCAAAGACGTTCACAACGAAGAATTATTTTTGCAGAACGGCAAAGTTTTAGTCGAAATGGTTCAGCTCTTTGAAAAATTCAGAATCGTTTATAATTCTCGTCATCAGTTATTAGGCGACTTGTTTGAGCAATTACTTAACAAAGGTTTCAAGCAGGACGAAGGCCAATTTTTCACGCCGATGCCTATAACGCGTTTTATTTGGGACTGCTTGCCCGTAGAACGAATGATTAAATTTGAAAACGGGATTATATATCCCAAAGTCATAGATTATTCTTGCGGAGCTGGGCATTTCTTAACTGAAGCTGTCGAAGCATTGAATTATTTTGCTAAAAAATTTTACGACAAAGATTCAAAAGAGATCAATAACTCATGGACTCGCGACTCTATTTTCGGAATTGAAAAAGACTACAGGCTCGCTCGCGTTGCTAAAATTTCGCTCTTCATGAACGGCGCGGGCGACGGCAATATAATTTTCGGCGACGGTCTTGAAAGCAATCCTGATAAAGGTATCAAAGACGGAAGTTTCGATATTTTAGTCGCTAATCCGCCTTACTCTGTCAAAGATTTTATTCAGCACCTCGAAAAAAATGTGAAAGACAGATTTCTATTAAGCAAAAAAATCGGCCGCAACGGGAGCGAAATTGAAACTCTTTTTGTCGAGCGAATCTCGCAATTATTAAAATCAAAAGGAATAGCCGCCGTGATTTTGCCGAGTTCGATTTTGTCTAATAGCAATGAAAGTTATATTGGAGCACGCGAGGAATTTTTACAGAATTTTTATATCCGTGCTATCGTGTCGTTCGGTTCAAAGACTTTCAGCGAAACCGGCACTAATACGGTCGTGATGTTTCTTGAAAAATTTGAACAGCCTCCGCGAAAAGTTGATTTATTTGCAGATTGTGTCGACGCGATTTTCAGAGACGATGAAAATTTAGAGCTCTGGCAAGACAAAGAAATTTTTGAAAATTACACTGCTCATATCGGCGTGAATCAGGATTTTTATAAATCATTTATTAGGCGCGAATTGTCTCTCGATGACCTAAGCTCAAATGAATATTTCAAGATGTACGTCGACGACTTCTCAACGAAAAAAAATAATTTCAAGGCCAAGACTCCTGACGAATATCTTCAAAAATTTTATGCTTATGCCCGCGAAATTGAACAGGAAAAAACTTTATATTTCGCTTTGGTCTATCAGCAAAAAACTTTGATAATAAAAGCTCCGGCCGACAACAAAGAGCAAAAAGAATTTTTAGGTTATGACTGGTCCGACAAAAAAGGCCACGAAGGCATTAAAATTATTAAACGTGGCGGAAAACTTTATGACGACCAAAACCGCGCTGCCGATAACACTTTAGCCGCTGCCGTGCGAAAAACTTTCGAGGGCATTATGCCGACGCTGACTGACGAACAAGCCGCTTATGCTTCGATTGTAAATACGCGGGATATGTTGGATTTTTCTCGGGTAAGTTTTAATAAAGCTATGAGCTTGACTATGCGTAAAACAGAAAAAAATTTTAGTAATTTCCCGTTTCAAAAATTAGAAAATTTACTTGTACCGATAAAAGGAAACATGACAAAGATTCCGAGAGATTCTGTTAAAGACGTCGGTGATTTTCCGGTAATAACACAAGAACAGGGAGTTTTTATTTCAGGATACATAGACGGCATAGAGCCAGTAACAGACGTACCATTAATTGTTTTTGGCGATCACACTTGCGTATTCAAATATGTTGATTTTAATTTTGTAAGAGGTGCAGACGGTACGCAGTTATTAAAAACCGATGAAGATACTGTAAAGTCTAAATATCTTTATTATTATTTACA
>JAFVEW010000092.1 GCA_017475805.1 Synergistaceae bacterium
GCTTCGAGCTTTATAACCGGGCAAATTCTTTGCGTTGACGGAGGACTTACAGCGAAACAATAAAAAAATAACCCCTGCCTTTTTGACAGGGATTATTAAATTGATTAATTTAGAACTTCACGATTACTTTCATGTAATTTCCGGGATTTTTCTCGATGTCGACTATCGTTTCAGGAGCTTCTTCCGGCGTTACAGTTTTCGTTAGCATTTTAAGCATGTCAACTCTCTTAGTGTTAATGAGTTCGAGAGCTTCTTCAAATTTATGAACACTGTTACGGCCGCCTCTTAAGTCGAGTTCCTTTTTCGTAATTAAATCCGTCGGCAAACTCGTCTCTTTCTTCGGCCAGCCCGTGAAGACAATACGTCCTGCATGAGAGACATAATCGAGAGTTGCGCGAATAGCTTGATTAGCTCCCGAACATTCAACGATTAATTGAGCCATATCGCCGTTTGTGATCTCAGCGATTTTTTTCGTAGCATCTTCTTTAGCAGTGTTAATGATGTATTCGATCCCGGCTGTATTTTTAGCAAAGTCGAGGCGTTCCTGAACGACATCAATTAAAATCGCGTGTCCGCCATAAGCCTGCGCTGCCATAGCCGCTCCGAGTCCTATAGGGCCTGCTCCGATAACGACGCAAAATTCTCCGGCCGTGAGCGCGCCGCGATGAATTCCCTGAAGAGAAATCGTGAGAGGTTCAGCCATTGCGCCTTGCTCAAAAGTCATTCCTTCGGGCATTTTAACAAGCATGTGAGACGGATGGCAGAAATATTCACACATTCCGCCGTCAGTATGAACGCCGAGAGTGTGCATGTCGGTGCAGCAGTTAGTCCTGCCGATTCTGCAAGGATAGCAGTGTCCGCAATACATGTAAGGCTCAACGACGACTCTATCACCGGCCTTTATGCCTTTAGGGTTGTCTTCATCGGAAATCGAAACGACCGTGCCGGAAAGCTCATGGCCGATAATTCTTGGATAGCTCACGAGATTATTAGTTCCTCTGAACGCGCCTATATCGCTTCCGCAAATTCCTGCAGCTTCAATCTTGAGCAACGCTTGTCCCTGCTTCATAGTCGGCTTTTCTGTGTCGATACATTCAACTTTGAAAGGTTCAACAATTCTTACTGCTTTCATAAAAATTTTCCTCACTTTACGTTATAGTTTTCCATAGCATGAATCATATTCACTATAAATTCATGGCATGGAACATCAATTTTACATCTTTTAGCCGCCCTGATAACTGAGCCGCTTATAGTATCAACTTCTGTTTTTCGTCCTGCTCTTAAATCGGCGCATATTGAAGTTACGCCGTTGGGTGAATTTTCAGACACTGATTTTATTTCAGCGAGTAATTTTTCCTCGTCAGCTTCGAGCCCAAGAGCGTGAGCAACGGTTACGGCCTCATGTAAAAGACTTTTTGATAAATTCATGGCGTAATCGCAGCTTGCTATGAAACCCATCTCGCTTTTCAAAATTCCTGTTACAGCACTGAAAGCAACATTTACGAATAATTTATTCCAGATAAGCTGCTGGATATTCTCGTGAATTTTTACGTTAAAGCCGCAGGAATCAAATGCTTCTTTCAGCTTAGGCAAAAATTTTTCATTGTCATTTACTAACATTCCGACATTAGTATTTCCTTTGCCGCC
>JAFVEW010000093.1 GCA_017475805.1 Synergistaceae bacterium
ATGGAAAAGGAAAAACTAAAAAAAATTAAGTGTGTCATCGAACGAATTACTTACAGAAACGAAGATAACGGTTACACCGTTCTAAAGTGCAGCATAGATAAATCAAAATCTGATGAGCTTACAGCTGTAGTCGGATACATGACAGAGCCTTCAGTGGGAAGTTTCATGGAATTTGAAGGCAGATGGACAATGCACCCGAAATTCGGAATGCAATTCAATTTTGAAAAATTTGAAGAAAAACTCCCGACTACGCCTGAGGGCATGAAAAAATATTTAGCGGGCAAAATAAACGGCATCGGCGAAGTTTTTGCAGATAAAATCGTGAGCAAATTCGGCTCAAAAACTTTTGATATTTTCGACAAGAGAATAAAAAGACTCCTTGAAGTTCCCGGAATGTCTGAAAAACGCTTCAAGATGATTAAAGAAAGCTGGGAAGAAAACAAAGAAATCAATAAAATAATGGTCTTCCTGCAAAGCTTCGGCGCGACGACAAATTTAGCAACAAAAATTTATAACCAATACGGCCCTGATTCAGTCAAAGTTGTAAAAAATAATCCCTATAAATTAGCTGATGAACTTTGGGGCGTAGGCTTCAAAACTGCGGATTTAATCGCCGGAAATTTAGGCTTCGATAAAGAAAATTACGATCGAATACGCTGCGGAATTTTATACACGTTAAATAAAATGTCTGAAGACGGACATTGTTTTTCGTTCATAGATGTTTTGATAGACTCGGCTGCAGAGCTTCTTGAAATCGATAAAAATTTCTTGATGCCCGTTGTAAATAAAATGATCGATAACGAAGATATTTTTAAGGAAGAAATTTTAGGAGAGTCAGATGATGAAAGCAAAACAGCAATTTATCTTCCGTTATATTATTTTTCTGAAATTGGAACGGCAAAAAGATTTATTAATTTAATCAGCGAATCACGAGGCTATTTCGATGATATAGATGATGATGATTTCAAATTTTATTCGCCGCCCGGTATCCGTTACGCTCACGAACAAATTGAAGCAATCCGCGCGGCAATTAACAATAAAGTTTTAGTTTTGACCGGCGGTCCCGGTACAGGTAAGACAACAACAACTTTAGGAATTATAAGTGCTTACAGGCAGGCCGGAGCGAAAATTCAACTCGCTGCACCTACAGGACGTGCCGCAAAAAGAATGTCCGAAGTTACGAATATGACGGCTAAGACTATTCACAGGCTGCTTGAAGCTCACCCGCCTGCAGGTTTCGGACGAGACGAAGACAACCCCATTAACGGTGATGTTTTAATTGTCGATGAATGTTCAATGATTGATATTTTATTGATGAACAGCTTATTAAAAGCAATTCCCGAAGAAATGACTTTAATTTTAGTCGGCGACGTTGACCAGCTCCCAAGCGTCGGAGCAGGAAAGGTCTTGGCTGATATTTTAGATTCAGGTGTCGTGCCGTTCATTAAACTTGATAAAATTTTCCGTCAGGCTCAGCAAAGCAAAATTATTACAAACGCTCACAGAATTAATAGGGGCGGCTATCTTGAACTTGACGACAAAAATTCAGATTTTATCTTTATAGAAGAGACTGAAACAGAAAAAGCCGCTGACTTAATCGTAAATCTTTGCACTGAAATATTACCGAAAAAAAATGGCATTAACCCTGCTGATATTCAAGTTCTTTCACCTATGAGGCGCGGTGTTATCGGAACTGCTGCGCTAAATTCAAGGCTTCAAAATGCTCTAAATCCTTCAAATATATCTATTCGTCATGGCGAAACAGAATTTAGAGTTAATGATAAAGTCATGCAGATTAGAAATAATTACGAAAAAGGAGTCTTCAACGGCGACATAGGTTTTATTTCAGAGATTGACACAAAAAACGGCGTTATTACCGTCGTTTTCGATGATGGTCAAGTCATTTACGAGCGTGAAGAACTTGATGAAATTGTTTTAGCTTACGCTACTACGATTCATAAGTCGCAGGGCAGCGAATTTCCTTATGTTATCATGCCGATGATGATGGCACACTATATAATGCTTCAAAGAAATTTGCTTTATACCGGCGTTACACGAGCTAAAAAAGGTTTAATTATTGTAGGAGAGAAACGCGCTATTTTTTATGCCGTTAAAAACAATAAAATTCAAGAACGAAATACGAATTTAGCCGCAAGATTAAAAAGTTACGCTAAAAAATTCGATTTAGAGATTGAGATTTGATTAAACAAAATTAAAAGCGGGAAGCCGTTTTGACTCCCCGCGATTTTTTTCATTTAATTTTTAACTTCAAAAGACTCTGTTACTGAGCCTCAAACATATCCTTTCCAACTGCGCATAACGGGCAGACCCAATCTTCAGGGACTTGCTCCCACGGTGTGCCGGGTGCTATTCCATTGTCGGGATCGCCGACTTCAGGGTCGTAAACATAACCGCATACTGTGCAGACATATTTTGCCATTTTTCTCAAACCTCCCTCTAAAAATTTTTCGCTAATTATAGCATACAGGAATTTAGAAGAATTTTTCCCAGTAGCCCGCAATGAAAATAATTAACATTATGACGGGCGCAACAAAAGTCAAATAAGCGCGTAAAAATTTCGGGAATTTTAAGCCTGAGCCTTCGTCAACTTCTTTGATGAAATTATCCCAGCCCCAGCCGTAGCGGGTCGTGCAGAATAATAAATAAATCGTCGTTCCAATCGGCAGAATATTATTGCTCAAAATAAAGTCTTCTAAGTCAAGAACGTTTGAGCCTTCGCCAAAAGGTTGGAAGCCTGACCAAATATTAAAGCCGAATGCGCAAGGCAATGACAGCACGAAAATTCCTACGCATGTTACGATTGAAGAACGCAATCTTGACCAGCCGAAGCGATCCATGAAGCAGGCGATTATATTTTCAAAGACTGCAATAACTGTCGAAAGAGCAGCAAAACTCATGAACAAGAAAAATAAAGTTCCCCAAATTCTTCCGTTAGACATCGAGTTAAACATGTTCGGAAGCGTAACGAAAATTAATCCAGGACCTGCGCCGGGATTTATTCCGTAAGCAAAGCAAGCCGGGAAAATTATTAATCCAGCCGTCAAAGCTACGAAAGTATCAAGAATCGTAACGATTAAACTTTCGCCCATTAAAGATTTTTCTTTGCTTATATAGCTTCCGAAGATTGCCATTGAGCCGATGCCTAAGCCAAGCGTAAAGAATGACTGGCCTAACGCCGCATAAACGCTCGTCCAGAAGCCTTTTGCTGTGAGATTTTCAAGATTAGGCTGAAGATAAAAACTTAATCCTTTTTCTGAGCCTTCAAGAGTTACAGAACGGACGGCTAAAGCTATCATTATTAATAACAGTCCGGCCATCATGATTTTAGTAACTCTCTCAACACCGCTCCTTAAGCCTGAGCAGCAAACTATAAAGCCTATTGAAATAGCAGCGTAAAGCCATAGAGCAGTTCTTTCAGGGTCTGAGACAAGCGACCCGAAGACTCCGCCGACCTGTTCAGGGCTTAAACCTTCAAGAGTTCCTGAAACGGCGTAAAAAGTATAAGCAATCATCCAGCCCGCTACGACGGTGTAATACATCATTAACAAGCAGCAGCCTATCCAACCGGCGTAACCCCATAGAGACCAGATTTTACTTTTGCCAGGCGCGAGGACTTTGAAAGACTCACTGACGCTTCTTTGAGAGGCTCGGCCTACAGCAAATTCCATTACTAAAATCGGCAAAGCAAAGAATAATAAAAATAAAATATAAATTAAAACGAAAAATGCTCCGCCATATTGTCCTGTTATAAAAGGGAATCTCCAAACGTTCCCAAGACCGATAGCACAACCCGCCGATAAAAATATAAA
>JAFVEW010000094.1 GCA_017475805.1 Synergistaceae bacterium
GCAACTGCAGATGTCGTAAAAGAACCTGAAAAAGGATCTAATACAACATCGCCAACATTTGAGGAAGCCTTAATTATTCTTTCAAGCAGAGCTTCAGGCTTTTGTGTCGGATGATTTTCGTATTCGTCCATCTTGAAACGTACACGACTAAAATCCCATACATTTCCCGGAACTTTTTCCGAACTATAGAGTTGAGGCGGATTTTTTCTATAGTCAATGAGTTTTCGTTTTGCTCCTGTTTTAGCTTCAACTAAAATATCTTCATGGTTAAAAGTATACTTTGCTTTTTTGCTTTTGTTAATCATTAGAATAGGTTCATATAGTGAGCCATATATTTTTTTACTTTGAACACCTGAACTATCATAAGTCCAAACAATGCGACATAGCACGTTATAATTTTCCGATACGTACACATCTAAGTAAGACATATGCTGCGTTGCTGTCATAAAATACATAGTTCCATTATCCTGCAGAACGCGCATGCATTCGTCTATCCAATCTTTACACCAATCGATATACGCCTGTACGCTCTTCCACTTATCGCTATTGTTTCCGAAATTTTTGCCTATATTATAAGGCGCATCTGCAAATATAAGATTTACAGATTTGCTTTTCATACTTTTTAATACTTTTAAACAATCTCCTAATATGGCCATAAAATTTCCATTATGTTTTTCTTCACAAGGACATGATTTCTTAAAAAGCAAATTGAAATCAAAATGCTTTATTTCAGAATTGGCAACCGTTTTTTGTTTTGAAGGAGATGAAACTGTTGTAAATGCGTCAAATGTTAATTGAACAGATTCATTCATTTTTATTCTATTCTCTATTCCTCAGTGTATGCCTTTAATGGATATAAGCCCCCAGTCTTAACTAAGGGGGCTTTCATGTTATTCATTCTCAACTTCAGCTTTATATTTGCAGTTCGCGCAGTAAATAGTCGAGCCTTTTCTATATAAATCCGCACCGCAATCCGGGCATTTTTCGCCGGCGGGTCTGTTCCATGAGACATAATCGCAGTCAGGATAACGCGAGCAGCCGTAAAAAGTTTTGCCTTTTTTGCTCTTGCGTTGAACTATATCGCCTTCGCCGCACTTAGGACACTTAACACCGATCGTGCTTAAAATAGGCCGTGTGAATTTGCATTCAGGATAATTTGAACACGCTATGAACTCGCCGAAGCGTCCGCGCTTCTTGACTAAGTCATGGCCGCAGTCGGGACATTTTTCACCTATAGGCTCAGGATCAGGAAGTTTAACATGAGGAGCATCGCCAGCTTCGTCAACAGTTGCTGAAAATTCTTTCCAAAATTCACTGACGACATCGAGCCATTTCCGGCTTGCTTCTTCAACTTCGTCAAGCTCTTTTTCCATTTGAGCAGTAAAGCCTGCGTCAACGATTGAAGATAAATCTTTTCTATTAAAATATTGCGCTAAAAATTCATCAACAATAAGGCCAAGATCCGTAGGGAAAAATCTTTTTTCTTCATTCTTTTCGATATAGCCGCGTCCTTCGAGAGTGCCTGCTATAGTTGCATAAGTTGAAGGTCTGCCGACTCCGTTTTCTTCAAGAGTTTTAATTAAACCTGCTTCAGAATACCGTGCCGGAGGTTTCGTAAAGCGATTTTCGCTCTGAACTTTCGTAAGCGTTAAAACTTCGCTCTCTTTAACTTTTACAAGCTCGCTTCCCTTCAAGTCTAAAGGCCATAGGCATGACCAGCCGTCAAAAGTTAAAGTCTCGCCTTCTTGACGTAAACCTACGCGCCCCGCATCAGCTTTTAAGACAGCCTTAGCACTGACAGCCGGAGTCATCTGACTAGCCATGAAACGCCGCCATATTAATGAATATAATTTATATTGTTCAGGCGTTAAAGCGTCCTTAATAGAGTCAGGAGTTAAATTCATGTCCGTAGGTCTTATGGCCTCGTGAGCGTCCTGAACTTTCATGTTTTTGCTTTTGGCTTGAGCCCCGTAAATATTAGGAGCTTCGGGCAAATAATCCGCGCTGTAATTAGCTTTTATGAAATCACGGCTTGCTGTTAGAGCCTCGTTTGAAATTCTTAAACTATCTGTTCGCATGTAAGTTATTAAACCTACATGGCCGCGTCCTGGAATATTAATTCCTTCATAAAGAGCTTGAGCTATTCTCATTGTGTGAGCAGGAACAAAACTTAATTTTCGTGAAGCCTCCTGCTGAAGCGTGCTCGTTCTGAAAGGTGCTGGAGCTGCGTGCGAGACGCTTTTTGTTGTGAACTCTTTAACGATGATTTTATTTGCTTTAATTTCAGCAATGATTTCGTTAGCTTTCTCTTCTGAATTAATTAATAACGGCAAAGAATTTTTCATTAAAGTTTTACCGTCTAATTTTTCGGCTTTAAGCTCATAATTATTTTTTCCGTTCTTAGCTTGAGCCGTGATTACCCAATAAGAATCAGGAATAAATTTTTGAATTTCTCTTTCACGTTCACAAATTATATTCAGCGCAACTGACTGGACTCGGCCTGCGGATAATCCAAAGCGGATTTTTTTCCATAATAAAGGACTTAGAGTGTAGCCGACGAGTCTGTCTAAAATTCTTCTCGCCTGTTGAGCATCGACTTTATTGACGTCAATATAGTCAGGATTTTTAACGGCAGTTTTAACAGCGTTCTCCGTGATTTCATAAAATCTTACGCGGCATTTTTCATCAAGATTTACGCCTAAAATGTCGGCCAAGTGCCAAGCAATAGCCTCACCTTCTCTATCAGGGTCTGAAGCAAGCAAAACGCTCGAAGCCTCCGACGCTAATTTTGTAAGTTCGTTTTTTAACGCAGCTTTGCCTTTGACTAAAATATATTCGGGCGTGAAATCGTGTTCAATATCGATAGCAAGTCGGCTTTTAGGTAAGTCTTTCATGTGCCCTTTGCTTGACTTTACTATATAACTTTTTCCGAGCATGTTCGATAACGTCGCGGCCTTTGAAGGTGACTCAACGACGATTAAAATTTTTCCTTTGCCTGAGCCTGTAACTTTTACTGCTGCTTTAGCTGATGTAGATTTTTTCGCGGCAGTTTTTTTTGTCGCGCTTGTTTTAGTTGTCTTAGTTTTAGTTGTTGAAGCGGTTTTTGTTGTCTTTTTTTCTTTTTTAACTTTAGCGTCCGTCGCTGCGGACGATTTTTTAGATGCAGGAATCGTAATTACCCCCGTATAAAAAATTTTTAGCTGTAATTATATATTGCAAGATTCGATTTTTTGCAAGTCTTATATATAATTTTTTATTATGTTAGACAAAATTTTTGAAATTATGTTTTCTTCCGGTGCTTGGCAATTTGCCGGAGCGTTTGCTTGGGGAGTAGCGAGCGTGCTGCTAAGTCCTTGCGGAATTTCTTTAGTGCCTTTAGTTGTAAGTTACATCGAGAACACTGACACTCCTACCCGCTGGCGGGCATTTATAGTTTCGTGCGCGTTTTCACTCGGAATAATTTTTAATCTCGCTCTCGTTGCGCTAATAACTTCGGGACTTGGCCTTCTGCTCGGCGGTTATGAAAAATTTTTGACATTATTCGTCGCTGTAATTTTTATTTTAATGGGTCTGCATTTAACGGGCTTAATTCACGTGAAGATTTTTAATTTTGGCTCAGGAGCGAAAGGAACAGAGTCGCAAAATCTTCGCGGCGCGGTTATTTTAGGGATTGTTTCGGGTTTAGCTGTAGGACCGTGCAGCATAGCTTACGTTAGTCCTGTTTTATCTCTTGCGATGTCGCGTGCTTCATTTATGTTAGTCATAGCTTACGCTCTCGGCTACGCAACAGTGTTAATAGCGGCCGGAACGTTCGCCCAGATTTTCACGAATTTTCTTCAGAGCGAACGAGGCGACAAAGTTTTAAGAATTATTAATATTCTTTGCGGATTAGCTTTGATAGCAGGAGGAATCTATTTCCTTTACGATATGTTTTTATTAATTTAATTTTTTGAGGAGACTTATTTAATGTCTGATAAAAAATATAAACTCATGGACTCAAACGGAAATTTCTACGAGTCAGAAATTCCAGGCCAATACGGCGGCAATAAAAAATTAAAAATTTACGGACGTCTCGATTGCCCGTCAGCGTTATCGACGATTAAGAGATTTCCGGGAAGCTATGAGAAGTCGAGAGTATTTTTTGCGGATGAAAAAACTGCTTTAGCGGCTGGTTATCGTCCGTGCGGTAATTGTTTGCGAGAAAAATATAAACAGTATAAGACCGACCCGGAAAAATATAAGGCGCAGTTTGAATAAATAAAATAAGTTATCAGCTCATATCGACAATATTTCTTAATGTAAAAAAAATTTTTCGAGTATAATTTTCAAATTATGAGCGAACATTCTGAATTAAATTTTAATTCCTTAAGCAGCGGCGAAGAGTCCGATTA
>JAFVEW010000095.1 GCA_017475805.1 Synergistaceae bacterium
TCAATAAATGGTGGGAAGCCCGCGAAGAGAAAAGGCAAGCCGCTGTACCGACATTTACGCTTGATGACGTAAAACGCTTAATTGCCGAAGCTAAATTGGGCGGAATGCCGCAAGCTATGGGCAATTTTAATTGAGTTATTTTAATTCGTAAGAGATCAGAAGGGCGGATTTTTTACGTCGTAGAAAATAACGTAGAAGAAAATAAATTATTTTTATTCTGAAAGACTTATAAATACAAGGTTTTTATTTTCTTATTCGGGGTCGAAAATCGGCTACGCTTTTTTCTCGTGTGTAGCTTTTACCTTCTAACTAAACTAAGATTTGCTTTCTCACGCACTTCGTTTGACGAGCTCTCACTTGTAAAAAATAGCATAAAAAGTTTTGGAGAAGTATTTATATTAAACTCTATGAACTTGCAGATTGCACGGCTGGAGGTTATAGTTACTGATAAGCAATGTTGGGAGTTGAGTAAATAAAAATTGTTTGAATTTAAGTTAATAGCTGAATGTAAAACGACAGGGGCTCGCGTCGGAGAATTTATAACGCCTCATGGAGTTATAAAAACACCCGTCTTTATGCCCGTTGGAACTTTAGCGACGGTTAAAGCAATGTCGCCGCGTGAACTTGTCGAAATAAATTCGCAAATTATTCTTGGAAATACCTATCATTTATATTTAAGACCCGGCAACGAAATTATAAAAAAAGCCGGCGACTTGCACAGCTTCATGAACTGGGATAAACCTATCTTGACGGACAGCGGAGGCTTTCAAGTTTTTTCGCTTGCGAGGCTTCAAAAAATCACTGACGAAAATGTCATGTGCCGTTCTCATATTGACGGCTCGCAATTAGTAATGTCGCCTGAATGGTCAATGGAAACTCAAGGTATTTTAGGCTCAGACATAGCTATGTGTTTTGATCAGTGCTGCGAATATCCTGCAACTCATGAAAAAGCCGAAGAAGCCTTGAGACGCACAACTCTTTGGGCAAAACGTTCAAAAAATTTTTTCATGAATAATAATGATCCGAGTCGTCAAGCATTATTCGGAATAATTCAAGGCTCTGTCTATGATGACTTACGAAAACAAAGCGCGGAAGAAATTATAAATTTAGACGTCCCTGGCTATGCTATCGGCGGCTTGTCAGTCGGTGAATCTCACGAAGCTATGTATCATTCGCTCGAAATATTAAATAATTTAATGCCCAAGAATAAGCCAAGATATTTAATGGGCGTAGGCTATCCTTTGAATTTAGTCGAAGGTATTGCGCGCGGCGTTGATATGTTCGACTGTGTTCTGCCTACAAGAAACGGACGAAACGCTACAGTATTCACTTCAAAAGGCCGTTTGAACATGCGCGGAAAGATTTACGCCGAAGATTTTTCACCGCTTGATGATGAGTGCGACTGTTATGCCTGCAGAAATTTCACGCGAGCTTATCTAAGACATTTGGCAATGACCGGCGAAATTTTAGGAGCGAGATTATTCTCGTGGCATAACTTGAGATTTTCGATCAGGATCGCCGAGCAGGCACGTGAAGCTATTATTAACGGAACATTCCCGGAATTTCTTGAAAACTTCAAAGCAAAATTTCACGATGACAATCACAGCGAAGATTAATAAAAATAATCCCGAACCTGAAATAATTTCACAGGCCGCTGAAATAATAAAAAACGGCGGTCTTGTTGCCTTCCCTACTGAAACAGTTTACGGACTCGGAGCTGACGCCTTAAATCCCGAAGCTGTCAAAAAAATTTATATTGCTAAAGGCCGGCCTTCGGATAATCCTTTAATTTTGCATGTCGCTAATATTAATCAAGTTTATAAACTCGTCGAGGTTAATGAAACCGCTGAATTTTTAATGAAAAAATTTTGGCCCGCGCCTTTGACTTTAGTCATGAAAGCAAAAAATATAATTCCGTTACAAACTCGCGGAGGCTTAAACACAGCTGCTATAAGAATGCCGAATAATCCTGTAGCTCTTGCTTTAATCGAAAAGTCAGGGACTCCGATAGCTGCTCCAAGTGCGAATTTAAGCGGAAGGCCAAGCCCGACGAATTTTGAAAGCGTTTTTAACGACATGAACGGCAAAATCGAAATGATCCTTGACGGCGGCGCGGTTGAAGTCGGAATTGAAAGCACCGTTATAGATATTACTAATCCTGAAAAAATTTTAATGTTAAGACCGGGCGGAATGCCGCGAGAAATTTTAGAAGAAACTTTGAAAACTCGCCTCGAAGTCCCCGACTCGCAAAGCAAAAAACGCTCTCCAGGTACTCGTTATAGACATTACGCGCCGAATATTCCAGTTTTAATTTTGAAAAACGGCGATAATTTTCAGGAATTTAATAAAATTGAAAATGCTGCATATATCGGCATTAAAGAACCTGATATAAAAATAAAAGTTAAAGGAAAAATTTTGTTCAATAATATAAAAGATTTTGCTGCCGGACTTTTTGCGGCGTTTAGGAAATTTGAAAAAGAAAATTTTTCTTGCGTTATTGTCGAATGGCCTGAAGAAAATTCTGGAATAAGTGAAGGCTTAAGAGATAGAATTTCACGCGCCGGAGATTTTAGTAAGTATGTATAATAATAGAAAATTTTAATTTATTTAATTAAGGAGTGAAAGCAGAAATAATGAGCTGGGTAATTTTAGCACTTACACTGGGTGCTTCAATAACGTCAATTATACACGGTGTCTTTATGTTGTTCGGATCACTTTCAGTCAATACAGGAGCTTTGTTTGACGTTCCTAATACAATACTTGCATGTCTGCCCGTTGTGTCGGCAATTTTTGCTTTAGTCGGAGGCATTGTAGCCTTCAATAAAAGTAAATGGGGAATTTTGTTTTTATTGATTGCCGCAGGACTTTGTATTCCTTCGCGGGATACTTGGCTGTACGGCGGAATATATTTCTTTGCGATGCTGCTGTGTTTCTTCTTAAAACCTGAAAAACATGATGAATATGATGATTTATTTTACGAAGAAGAAGACGAATCTGAAAATATTGAACGAAGACCTAAAACTCCCGGATATTATCTCGGCAATGAGAGTGAAAATTACGCAGAAGAACAAGAGTCAGTTGATTATCTTCAGGGCGGCCTGCCTGATACTCCTAAGCCCGATCTAAACGCTGTAATTCAAGACCCGATTTTTGACGCCGATTTAACAGCCTCAATGATTAACAATGAACCGCCGAAATTAAGACGACGAATGTCAAAGACTTGTCCGACTTGCGGAGCAACTGTCGCGCGTGAAGCGAGATTTTGTTCAGCGTGCGGCTCTGCGCTTTTAGTTCCGGCTGAAAGTTTGCTTGAAACTCAAAACACTGAACCTCAAGTAAACGAAATAAAAGAAGTAACTCCCGGCAAACTTGCTTCAGATTTTAGTGCTGCTATTGCGGCTAATTCTGCTAATCTTTCTAATTCTAATCTTGAATCTGAAGTTAATTTTGCTGTGAACGATATAAATTCTAATTTTAATGATGGTGATGATATGGCAGAAGCTAATAAAGTTTTCGTGAAACCTCGAAGAGAATATCGAGAGTATCAAGGCTCAAGCTCAGGCGGAAGGTCAAAAGTCGGCAATAACATTGACGCAGCGGCCTCTTCTTATCAGGAATTTTCAAAATACACGAAACGAAACAAAAAACGCAAACGTTCAGCAGGACGAAAATTTTTGAGTATCTTAGTGTTAATAGCTGCTGTCGGAGGAGCTTTATATTTCCTGCTTGGCCTTCGTAAACTTCCGCCCGGAGATCTGCCGCCTATGGGACGCAATGCTCTTGTTGACGCTACACAAAGACAAAATAATAATTCTCCTGCGGCTTCAACAACGCCGAGTCAAAATTCTCAGCCAACTACAATAGCCGTTCAAGATACGCCGGAAATCGCCGTTCCCGGTCAAGCTGTTGCAGAAAATATTTTGCCTAACTTCACGCCTGAACGCGAGCCTAAATCGGGTATAGTCGTAGGGAGCAACGTCAATGTCCGTGCAGATCACTCGACAAGTTCAAACAGAGTTACGCGCTTAAACGTAAATTCAAAACTCGATATTATAGGCACTTACAACGTAACATCAGGACAATATCAGGGCATCTGGTATAACGTCATGACAGGCGGCAAAGAAGGCTGGATTTACGGCCGTTATGTTCAGCCTACGGGTTCAGGCTTGCCTGCGGGATATTCAAACGCATTATTAAAAACTTTTGGAAGCAACAGAGCTCAATTAATAGAAGCTCTCGGCCAGCCTACTCGAAGCTCAAATACAAGTGCTGAATGGCCAGGACTTACAGCTACATTAAAAGGCGAAGACATCACGAGAATTAGAGTAACAAACTCGCGGCGCGAACTTCAAAACGGCTTAAAAGTCGGCATGAGTCAAACGGCGTTGCTTCAAATTATGGGCTATCCTTCGGGATTAAGTAATAAAATTCTGCAGTATAACGAGGGAAGTAAAACGGGTGTCAGCGTTCAGCTTGATAAAAATAACGCTATAAGCTCAATCACAGTAAATCAGATTTAATTAGGAGTGAGGAGTTAGGAGTGAGAGGTGAAAAAATAATTTCTCATTCCTAATTCCTAATTCCTCATTAATAACGAAGTCCGTAAGACGGATAATAAACTCGCTTATCGTTCAAATTTTCCTTTTGAGTTTCAAGAGCATTCTTGCCTTCAGTTCCCATTTTATTAGCAAGCACCGAAGTTAAAACATGAACAGCGAACATCGAGCCTATTAAGCTGCTTCCGAATAACGGCGATTGATCGCTGACATAAAAATTTAATTTCGAGTACGTGCAAACAGGAGCCGCCGCGCTGTCTGTTATAGTTGCGACAGGAGTCCCTTTCGACGAAATTTTTTTGACTGCTTCAGTAAGTTCAATAACATAACTCGGAAGCTCGCAGACTATTAACATATCATTGGGTTTAATTCCGCGTGCCTGTTCAGTTAATGAAAGAGAGCCTCGCCGCATCAAAACGCTTTTTAATCCAAGCTCAGTGAATCTCGTATAAAGCCATTCAGCAGGCATCGACGAAATTCCCCAGCCCATGCAGTAAATAGCGTCGGATTTTCTCACGGCCTCGCAAAATTTATCAAGCAGATTTAACTCTAAATTAAAATTTTTATAAGTCTCGTTAATATTTGCCTGTTCAAGTCTGCAAAGTTCTGAAATAATATCCGAGCCGTTTTCAAGACCCGTTTTAGCTGCCGAAGGAATTACGTGGGTCATTAAATTTTTTTTCAGCGTATTCTTAAGGTCAGCGTAGCCCTCAAACCCTAACATTCTGGAAACGCGAACTAATTGAGCACGAGAGACTGATAACGCTTCGGCAGTCTCGCTGATTGAATGAAAAGCTATCTCCGAAGAGTTAGACAAAATATATTCTGCAACTCTTCGGGTTTTAACAGGAAAATTATTTAATCGTCCTCGAATTCTGTCTTCAAGACGCTGAATGTCCATTTTTATTTTTAATTTATTTAATGGCTGTAGCTCTGACGTAATTTACTCCGCTGCCTTTTGATGAGCGCAGAGTGCCTTCAACCTCGACAGGGTCGCCGTCGTTCTTTTTCGTTAAGATTTCGTTAAGATTTTCATTGCCGTCATCATCATTGTAAACTCGAACGACAATAAAATCGCGCTTAGAATGTCCCTGAGCGTCGATATTTTCTTGACGGACTGCAAAGCGGTTATATTTTCCTGAGCCTGTTTCGCCTTCAGCTTGGGCTTTGACTTGATGGACATCGCCGGAAAGTTTCACGGAGTTTTCGAGTTCTAATTTCTCTAAGACTTCGACTTCAGAGACGGCTAAATATAATTCGCCGCTGCCCGTTGAAGTTCTCAAAGAGCCTTTGACTTTTATCGCTGTGTTCTCGTCGAGAGTTTTTAATTTCTCTTTGGCCTCATCAGCAAATGCGCGGGCGTTAAGAAAATCTTTTCTTGTTGCACCGTTGAATAAATTTTCATGACGAATTGAGAAAGCAAAATGCTTGTCATCTTTCTTGCGGCTTAAATGATGCAGAAGGCCGGAAATCGTTACTGAATTTTCGTAATTCATTGGCTATCACCTTTCCTTTTTTAATAATTAGGAATTATGAAACAGGAGGCAGGAAGTAAAAAAGATTTCCCTAAAATTCCTCTTCATAAATCCATGTTGCTTTTATTTTTTATATTTTACAACTTACAGGCGCGAATTGCCTCGTTATTAACGCATAAAAAAATCCCCGCAGATTTTTATAAAACCTACGGGAAAAAATTTAATTTTAGCAAGCTAAGAAATAAAAAGTTCCTACTTTCTACTTCCTAACTCCTACTTGCTTTTAATACATTCCGTCCATGCCGCCCATTCCGCCGGGCATTGCAGGAGCTGCGTCTTTCTTTTCAGGTTTATCGGCAACGATGCCTTCAGTCGTTAAGACCATTGCGGCGATTGAGCCTGCGTTCTGTAAAGCTGAACGTGTAACTTTAACAGGGTCAATAATTCCAGCGGCTACCATGTCGGTATATTCGCCTGTAGCAGCGTTGAGGCCGTGTCCGATCTTTTCGCTTCTGACTCTTTCGACAACGACGTCGCCCTGATAGCCGGCGTTCTCGGCGATTAAGTATAACGGAGCTTTGAGAGCGTCAAGAACGATTCTCGCGCCTGTCTTGACATCACCGCTTAATTTTTCAACGAACGGTTCAAGAGCTGTAGCGCAATTAAGAGCCGCAACTCCGCCGCCTGCTACGATGCCTTCTTCAACTGCTGCGCGTGTAGCGTTAAGAGCGTCCTCGATACGGTGCTTGAGTTCTTTTTGCTCAGTTTCAGTTGCTGAACCGACCTGAATAACTGCAACGCCGCCGACGAGTTTCGCAAGTCTCTCGTGTAATTTTTCTTTGTCGTAGTCTGAAGTTGATTCTTCGATTTCGCGTTTAATCTGAGCTGCACGAGCCTTAATTTCTTTCGAGTCGCCTGCGCCGTTGGTGATAGTCGTATCTTCTTTAGTGATGATGACTTTCTTGGCCTTGCCGAGCATGTTAAGTTCGGTGTTCTCAAACTTCATGCCTGTCTCTTCACTGATGACTGTACCGCCGGTAACGATTGCAATATCCTGAAGCATAGCTTTACGTCTGTCGCCGAAGCCGGGTGCTTTGACTGCCGCAACCTGCATGACGCCGCGAAGTTTATTAACGACTAACGTTGCAAGGGCTTCACCGTCAACATCTTCAGCGATGATTACTAACGGCTTGCCGGTCTGTACAACTTTCTCAAGAACGGGGAGCAAGTCTTTAATGTTGCTGATCTTTGCGTCATGAATAAGAATATAAGCGTCATCAAAGTTAGCTTCCATTCTCTCGCTGTCAGTTACCATGTAAGGGCTGATATAGCCTTTGTCAAACTGAAGTCCTTCGACCATTTCAAGAGTTGTGCCTACGGTCTGACTGTCTTCGATTGTGATAACTCCGTCTTCGCCGACTTTAGCCATAGCGTCAGAAATCAATTTGCCTACTTCGGCGTTATTTGCTGAAATTGAAGCAACCTGCTCGATTTTTTCTTTCTCTTTGACGGGCGTTGACTGTTTTTTGAGTTCTTCAACAACAAATTCGATAGCTTTCTCGATGCCCTGACGCATTAACATTCCGTTTGCGCCTGCTGCTACGTTTTTCATACCTTCGCGAATGATAGCGCGCGAGAAAATCGTTGCGGTTGTTGTGCCGTCGCCTGCGATGTCATTTGTCTTTGAGGCGACTTCCTTTAATAACTGAGCACCTGCGTTTTCAAACGGATCTTCGAGTTCAATTTCTTTAGCGATAGTAACGCCGTCATTCGTGATCATCGGTGAACCGAATTTCTTTTCAAGAACGACGTTGCGGCCTTTAGGGCCAAGCGTTACACCTACTGTATCAGCTACTTTATCTATACCGCGAAGCATTGCTCTGCGTGCTTCTTCGCCAAATGCAAGAATTTTTGCCATAATAAAATCTATCTCCTTTTATTTTTCGCTTTTTAATTAATCTAATTATTTCTCAATGATTGCAAGGACGTCGCGCTCGCTGAAAATCACGACTTCTTCACCGTCGATTTTTACTTCTGTTCCGGCGTATTTGCTGAAAATAATTCTGTCGCCGACCTTAACTTCAACGGGTTGTTTTGTTCCATTGTCAAGAATTTTGCCTGTACCTACCGCGATAACTTCGCCTTCTGTGGGTTTCTCTTTTGCTGTATCGGGAAGAACGATCCCGCCTTTTGTCTTTTTCTCTTCGCTTAAAACTTTCACGACTATTCTGTCGCCAAGCGGTTTAAGTTTCATAATTGCTAACCTCCTAAAAATTTTCTTTAATGGCACTCGCTATTAAAGAGTGCTAACTAAA
>JAFVEW010000096.1 GCA_017475805.1 Synergistaceae bacterium
CATAAATCATCTTGAGTTTTTACGCCTTTCAAGATGTCGTCGAGCCAAACTTTATCAAACTTCATATTTCCCTGTGTTTCAGATTTCATAAACTTATCCTCCTGTGTTTTTATCTCTTACACAGTTTATTGTACAGGCTCTTACGACGGTAATAAGTCGCTTTTGAACAACCTAAAATTTCCCACTCATGAATCTTTTTACGCTTCGCCTTCGCAGAAACCTCAAGATTCAATATATCGAGTTGCCTCTGTTCCTCTGGGGTAATTTCTAACCGCTTAATCAAAGTCTTCTTCTTAAATTTATAAACGGGTTTATCATTCAAAAATTTTCTCCTTAACGTTCTCATCGTGTTAGGCGTGCAGTCTAACTTAAATGATTCACCGCAAAAATCTATTAACCTCTGAGCTAACTCGTTGAAATCAGCTGAGCCTTCACGCTTAACAAGTCCGGCAGGAACAGCAAAATCAAGCGCACAGAAAACGCATAATTCACGACGGCCTTCAGGTACTTCGCCATTCAAACTGTTCTCAGCGCGAATTTTCAAAAGTTTCACTATGTCGTTAAAAATTTTCAAAGCAGGATTAAATTTCGATTTTCTGCCGTCAACTTCTCGACGATCGACATAAATTTTTGTCAATTCCTCAAGCTCTATGGCACGACGGCGAGAAGAATTTTTCTTCTTTTCAGCATTATATTTTGCAACTTCCTCCTGCGTGAATGGAAGCGCAGCCTTAGCGACATCATCAAAAATATATTTTAGTTCGGGATTTTGATAGACAAATTTCACGGACGAAAATCCCGGTAAAGGCAACAACACAGTAGCTATCAAATATTCGGAATTTTCGAGTGCGCCCCAAATTTCAAAATGACGGCTCAAATATTCCTGAGTAGCTTTCCATCTCGGCAAAGCAACTCCGCGCAATTCCTGACCGATCTGCTCTTTAGAATAACGCCAGAATAAAATTAATTTATTTCCGTCTTCCATTATTTTATTCGGTTCGGGAATCCCGACATCACGATAAATTCTACAATGTTCCTTAATCTTCTCGATTTTTTCTTCAAGATTTTCGCCCGGACATCTACTTAAAATAACGTAATTGAA
This sequence comes from Synergistaceae bacterium, assembly GCA_017475805.1. Next base: position 1,103 of record JAFVEW010000096.1, read on the forward strand.
ATATAAATTTTCTATCACTTGACGGCGATCGTGGCGATTTTTCGACTTAAATTCAACAATTGAACACTCAACCCTGTGATTTTTGTTCAATTTCTTCGCGTAAGAGTTAAAATCGGATTTTACAATCCATTTTTCAGTGTCCGTAGTAGCATCAAATAAATAAAACCATGTTTTGCCGTAATCTTCTACTGACTGCGCCGCTTCTTCCGCGTCAGTCAGCTGCCTCTGAGGTTTTGAAGATTGTTTCAAAGGTTGGGTAGGTTTTACTTCGGGAACAACTTTTTTAGGTTCAAACTTCGCTGTCGATTTTATTTTCGCAGGTTTGTCTGAAATCTCCGGCTTAGGCTCAGAAATTTTTATTTCTTCCGAAGGTAAAGAGAAATTCTCGATATCACTCGCAAATTTTTCAAAATCGTAATCTTCACCCGTGAAAATTACTCGGACATCTCTGTCTTTTGTGTCAGGCTTGCAATTCTTCGTGCCGTCGACTCTTAAAACTCTCGCGCCGTCTGTCGCGTGGCTGTCCGCTCCGATTGTCTTAAAAATTTCTGCAAGTTTTATTTCAAGTTTTTCCCAACGTGAAAAATTATTCACGGTCATGAGCTTATTAAAGAAGAATTTTACGTGAACTCCGTTGCCGCTAAAAACCATTTCGCTCGGTACCGGAATTTTTTTCTCGCGACAGAAATTCAAAATTAAATTTTTCCAGCCGTCAGCCGTAAGATTTCCGCCCGCAATTTTTCCGTCAATGTCAACAAAGCAAGCTCTAAAGGCCACTACATTCTCGACTTTTCGACGGCGTTCCGAAAATTCTAATTGCGAAACATAAATATTAAATTCATCAAAATCAGGAATTTTTATCCTGAGTGTAGCTAATGCGTCGCAAACTCTGTCAGCCGGAGTCCAATATTCTGTCCATTTGCCGCGCTCTCCTTTGATTTTATTTTCTGTGCAAATGCAAGCCCAATAATTACTGCCCGAATGAAGCCGCGATAAATCATCTTTTGAGGATTCCGCTCTGTTTTCAATATTTGAACGCTGATAACTCGGCTCTGTCGAGGTTGAAACTTTTACAGGAATATCAGGCTCTTCAACTTCTTCAATTATTTCTTGTTCGAGAGTAGCTATCGGCTCGTCAAATTCGTCTGAATTTTCTTCTGACGAATCATCTTGAGTTTTAGTCGCTGTCATTAAAATTTCAAAATCTGTGTATTTAGCTAATTCATCCGCAAATTTTGTGAATGAATTTACATGAGAAACTTTTTCAAGCTGACTTGCCAAAGTCGTTGCAACCGCTAACGGATTTCTATTTTCAATTACATCATTTTTCGATTGTTCGGATTCGGTAGCTTCGCCGAAATTCAAGCCAAGACGCTGTGCAAATTCTTCATAAGTCAGAAATTCATCGGCCTCACAAAATATGTTC
>JAFVEW010000097.1 GCA_017475805.1 Synergistaceae bacterium
ACAGAATAAAAGAAATCTGATTCGTTTTTATAATTTTTTAATTCATCTATTAATTCTTCAACATTATTTTTTATAACACGATATACACGGATTAAATCTTCGTTTACGTCATTTACATACGCATGTTTAGGCTGTAGGTAAAAAAGCAAAGCACCACCGCCTATAAAAGGCTCACAATATGATGTAATTTTTTTAGGCAGTAATGGCGCATATGTTTCGATAAGCTGCCTTTTTCCTCCGACCCATTTTAAGACGGGCATGACTAACGGATTTTTCATGGCACGGGATTCCACAACCTCAGTACGCCAAGCGCAAATTCAAGCCAGTGTTCCATTTGCCCGCGTATCATGTCCATTATTAAAGGCACGACAGCGGCCAAGACCATGAAGCCTAACATTACTTTAACGGGCAAGCCTACGACAAAAATATTCATCTGCGGGACTGTTCGAGCTAAAAACCCAAGCCCTATATCAGAAAGAACAAGAGCGCAATAAAACGGCACGACCATTCTTATGCCTAAGACAAAAATATTTTGCAGCCATGTTCCGAGCGATAAATCTCCGGCAGGAAATAATGAAATTTGTCCGGGCGGTATCAATTTCAAGGTTTCGATTAAAGCCTGTACCATTAATAAATGTCCGTTCCAGCGAAAATAAAACCACATCGCTATTAAAAAATGAAGTTGACCGATTAATGAAGACTCGCTCTGTGTAGTCGGGTCCATAATCTGAGCCATTGAGAAACCTATCATTGAGCCCGTCTGTTCACCAGCAACTCTCAAAGCATACAGCGGCAATGAAGCTATAAAACCCAGAGCAATTCCGATTATTAATTCACGCAGGCATATAGCCGCGATAAAAATTATTTCGTCAAGATAAATTAATTGAATAGTCTCAGGCTTTACCAATCCAACCGAACACACAGTGAGCATTACGGCGAAAATATATCGAAACGGCGCAGGAGTTAATGTCGCTGTGAAAATAGGCGAGCTGAACATCAGCCCTATAAATCTTAAGTGCAGCAGCAAATATAACATCACTAACTGCGCCGGAAGTTCTAAACCCTTCATACTTAAATCTTAAATATGTTTTTTTTACGATAAATAATTAATAATTTCGCTCAAATATTCAGAGGCGTTAAAGTTTTCAATCTCGCCAGCGTCGCAGAATTTAGCAAGCTCAGACATTATTGGAAGCTGTGCAGTCGCATTAACTCCGTAAGCGTCAGCTATTTCTTTCAGATGACTTTCTCCGAATATAAAATGTTTCGCGCCGCAATCAGGGCATTTGAAATAAGACATATTTTCAACAAGGCCAAGCACAGGAATATTCATTAAGTCGGCCATGTTCATAGCTTTGCTTACGATCATGCTGACTAAATCCTGCGGAGTTGTTACGATTATAATTCCTTTTATAGGAAGCGACTGAAAGACCGTCAAAGGTACGTCGCCTGTTCCGGGAGGCATGTCAACGAACATAAAATCGACATCGGCCCAGTCGACTTCTTCGTAAAATTGTTTTACGACTCCGGCTAAGACAGGCCCGCGCCATACGACAGGCTCGCCTTCGTTTTGAAGACATAAATTCATTGAAATTATTTTTGTGCCGTTTTTGCTTTTTGCAGGCTGAATAAAATGACCGTCCGACAAGACTTTTTCATTAATCCCGAACATTTTAGGAATTGACGGCCCCGTTATATCAGCGTCAAGAATCGCGGTTTTAAGTCCTTTTTTATTTATCTCTGAGGCTAATAAACCCGTAACTAAAGATTTTCCGACGCCGCCTTTGCCGCTCACGATGCCGATAACATTTTTAATGTTGCCGTTCATGAAAAATCTTTCGGGCATTTCGACGCGCTCACCGCAGTTTGAAGAGCAAGAGCTGCAATCGTGATTACAATTTGCCATTTTTAATTTTTTTTATTCCTTTCTTGAAAAAATCTTTCTAAATTAATTATATAAAAAAATTCCCTGTCATGCTTAACGACACAACAGGGGAAAAATTCTAAAATTTCTAAAAAAATTTATTTTGCTGCGGCTTCGAGGCTTTCCTGAAGCGTAGTAGCAAGACCGTTTGTGGCTGTGTCGATTCTCTTGTAAAGGTCTTTAACGCCCTGAACGTCAAGAACGTCTGTGAAGAATGAATTATCGTATTCGATGATTGTCATTCCGCCGGCTTTGAGTTTTTCTTTGTTGCTCTTGTCAATGTCTTCGAGCTTCGGACGCATTTCCTGTAACGCTTCGGCTACGGCTTTATCTAAGACTGCCTTATGAACAGGTGAGAGTGCTCGATAAGCCTTGTCGTTGATGCACATCTGATTGCAGTAAAGAATATGATTAGTGCAGGCGAGATATTTCTGAACTTCGTCAAAGTGTGCTGATGCGCAAGTGTCTGCTGCGTTTTCCTGAGCGTTGACTGTGCCGTTCTGAAGCGAAATATAAAGTTCTGCCCAAGCGAGCGGTGTCGGTTCTGCTCCGATTGCTGTCCAGAAGTCCATATGGTTTTTATTTTCCATCGTACGAATCTGAAGGCCCTTGAAGTCTGTCAAAGTCTGAAGGTCTTTGTTGGCTGTCGCAAGTCTGTATGTAGCGTTCTGCATGAAGCCGAGTAAATGAAGACCTGCGCGTTCGTAAGCCTCTGACATTTTTTTATGGAACTCTGAGTCGCCGTTGAGAACTTTATCAATCGTATCGCCGTCGTAGCGGGCAAAGACCATAGGAAGGTCGAACACTGCTACTTCAGGAATGAACGAAACGACAGGAGCAGTTTGGCAGACCATGATAGCGATATAACCCTTCTGAGCCTGTCTTAAAAGGTCAGCGTCGCCGCCAAGTTCGCCGTTCGGGAAATAGTCGATGACAAGTCCTGAGTTAGCTTCTTTGACTTTGTCGCGGACGAGTTCAGCGAAAACGTTTCCTGCTGCGCCTTTAGCCGTAGTGTCGGACGTAACGAGCCAAGTCTCGTCAAATTCTGAGGCCGCGAAAGCGCATGAAGTGAACGCTAAAACAAAAATTAACAGGGCAATAAATTTTTTCATGATTCTTATTACCTCCTAAAATTAACCCACAAGATACGTGCTTATCTCAGGAACATAAACGATAAGCGCAAGGGCAAGCAAGAATGCGACGATGAACGGGAATGCTTTTTTCGCGACGGCCATAGGCTGATCTTCGGAAATGTTGCCTGCAACGAATAAGTCAAGGCCGAACGGAGGTGTAGCAAGTCCGATTGACAAGCAGCAGACAAGAACAACACCGAAGTGGACATCGTTGACGCCGAGAGCTTTAACAGCAGGAAGAAGAACAGGAGCAAGAATGATAATAGCCGGGCCTGTGTCCATGATCATGCCTAAGATTAAGAAGATAATCGTGCAGACGCTCAAAACTGAAACTGCGCTGTGGAAGTTCGCAACGATAAATTGTTGTACGGCTGCCGTTGCGTGAGTGAGCGAAAGAACTCGGCCAAATGCCGTTGCAAACGCAAGAACGAAAGCAAGACCGCCGTAAGTTTTTACGCTGCTCGTTAAGAATGCCGGAAGCGCGCTGAATTTAATTGAACGCTCGATGAACAAGCAGACGATGATAGCATAGAAAACTGAAACGACTGCTGCTTCTGTCGGCGTGAAAAATCCTGAGTAAATTCCGCCAAGAATGATGATCGGGCACATCAAAGCCCAGAAAGAATCCTTAAATAATTTCCAGAAACCTTCTGCGCTGATTTCGTCAAGACGGGTTTTAATCTTAGCTTTGTCTTCGCCTTTTGTCATGCAATAGAAAACAGCGTAGAGCATTAAGAACACGCCGATTAAAATTCCCGGGAAAATTCCTGCTAAGAATAATTTTCCTGTCGAAACGTCTGTTGCTAATGAATAAAGAACGAACGGAATCGACGGAGGAATGATAACGCCTAAGCCTCCAGCGACCGCGATTAAACCTGCTGCCCAAGTTTTGTTATAGCCGAGTCCGACCATGAAAGGCACGCACATAGCTCCGACTGCTGCTGTCGTTGCAGGGCCTGAACCGGAAATAGCTCCGTAGAACAAGCATGTTAAAACAACCGCGCAAGGTACGCCGCCCGTGAATCTTCCGACGAAATAAGCGAAGAAGTTAAATAATTTCTTTGAAATTCCGCCTTCAGCCATGATGACGCCGCCAAGAATAAATAACGGAACAGCAAGAATAGGCGTTGAGTTAGCACCGCTCAAAGTGTTGTCGATAATTTGAGGAATAACACCGCCGCGGGCCATTAATAAAATCGGAGCGACTGAGCCTAAAATCATACTCACGCCGATTGGAATCGAAACGATAATTGCTACAAGGAATACTACGAAAACAAGTAACGCTGCCATTATTTATTTCCTCCCTCTGCACGAAGTCCGGCTTCAGCTTCTGCTTTAGCGTCAAGCTGAGTCTGTTCAAGCGTAGTAAGTTCATGAACGCCGAAATTCTTAAGATGAATGAAGAACATTTGAATAGCTCTCAAAGTTCCAAGTGCGAAACCGAACATTGCAACAGCATAGAGCCACCACATCGGCCAGCCCATAGCCGGCGAAGTTTCAGCTTTTGCTCCTACAAGCATAGTACCTGCTGACCAGTTGAGGCACTCGATCGAGTGATAAGCTAACAAAGCCATACAAGCCGCTACGATGACATCAACGCAAAGATTGACAGTCTTACGAAGTTTTTCGGGGAATAAATCAAGGACAACGTTGACGCGGAGCATGTTAGCCTTTCTGATTGTGTAAGGCAGCGAGATAAAAACGCTCATAATCCACATGAAACGCGAAAATTCTTCAGCCCATGTTAAAGACTGAATAAAAGGAATTTTGCGCACGACAACCTGAAGCATCATGACGCACGCTATCAGGATCAAGAAGATGACCATAAGAAATTCTTCAAAATGCTCATCAAGCCATTTGAACATTAAAAAACCTCCCTTTTATTTTTAAGTAGGAATTAGGAAGTAGGAAGTAAGAACAAAAAGATTTTTTTCACTCCTCACTCCTAACCCCTCAATCCTAACTGTTTTTTACTCCGCTTGCGAAGCGATTAAATCTTTAGAACGTCCGGCGCGTAATACGTAACTGTCCATGCCGTGTCCTAAAATTTCGCTGACTTTGCGCGACAAAGCCATAACTTTGAGAACGTCAACGCCTGTTTCAATTCCCATTTCGTCGAGCATGTTGATAACGTCTTCGCTTGAAACATTGCCCGCAGCTCCGGGAACAAAAGGGCAGCCGCCGAGTCCGCCGAATGAAGCGTCAAATTGAGTCATTCCTGCCTGCATAGCCGCTAAAATATTTGCCACAGCCGCGCCTCTTGTGTTATGGAAGTGAAGCCACCATGTAGCCTGCGAATATTTTTCGCGGACATGTTTGCAAAGTTCATAAACTTGGTTAGGCACTGCTTGGCCCGAAGCGTCAGAAAGTGAAATTTCGTTGATTCCGACTTTCAAATAAGCCTCGATGATTGCGTCAACGTCCTCGACAGGAGTCCTTCCTTCCCAAGGGGACGCAAAAGGCATTGAGATTGAGCCGGAGATAGCAATATTATTTTTATTCGCCATTTCGACGCAGTCAGCAAAACCTGCAACACTTTCTTCAGGCGTGCGATTCAAATTTTTAAGATTGTGCATACGGCTTGCTGAAACGTTCAATTTGACTTTCTTACAGCCGCAGTCAATCGCTCTTTGAACGCCGCGAACGTTAGGAATTAAAGCTCTAAGTTCTACGCCTTCGGGAACATCGCCGATTCTCTTAAATAATTCGTCGGTGTCAGCCATTTGCGGAACTTTTTTCGGGTGCATGAACGAGCCGACCTCAACAACAGGATAGCCAGCTTCAATGACGCCGCGAAGAAGCTCTAATTTTTGTTCCGTCGTAGGAATAACTTTTTCATTCTGAAGGCCGTCGCGAAGACCGACCTCACAGATTTTAACTTTCGATGGTAAGTTCATCATTGCTTAATTGATCCCGTTTGCCGCAAAATATTTCTTAGCAACTTCGAGGCACTGTTTAGCGTGGCCAGCAACTCCGCGTGCTTTAATTTCTTTCAAGTTCGGAAGTTCGATTGAAAGCGGAATTTCGGGCATAGCTTTGATCATGTCAGCGATTTTGACGTCGCCTTCGCCGGGATAGAATCTTGCTTCGCGAGCCGTGTAGAGCATAAGATCGTCCTTAATATTATCAAGGACTGTGTCTTTGCACTCTGCGCCCTCAGGGGCAGGACCATCGCAAAGGTGAATGAAGTTGAAATATTTTCTCGGTGTTCTTGCAAGCTCTGCACCTGTTACGCCTGCGCGGCCTGCGTGAAGAGTGTCGACCATGACGAAAACATTATCGCGGCCTAAGTCATCGATAAGCGTAATATCTTCCTGAAGGTTACGAACGCCTGCCCACGGTAAGAACTCGATATTGAACTTTAAGCCAAATTCTTTGGCCATGTCGGCAACTTTTCCTGCTGTATCAGTGTACCAAGCGCGGTCTCTTGTCCAAACGCTGCCTAAAACGTCAGTCGCGCCGAGTTTAGCTGCTGCTTCAAAGGCGGGTTTATATTCATTGATGTCTAAATCTTTGCGGATTCTTGCAAGTTCGATATCCATTAAAGGCATGTCGTATTCTTTGAGAGCTTTTTTGATAGCGTCAAAGAGATCGGGATCTTTCTGTGGCAAAAATTCAGGTTCGCCCGGTAAGTGCATCGGGATTGTGCGAAGACTTACGAAGTCATAGCCTGCTTCTTTTGCGATTTTAATTTGATCCATAGGGTTTGTTCCCGGGATTGTTAAGTACGCGAGTGAAAATTTACGTGCCATTATAGTTTTTACTCCCTTCTATTTTCTAAGTAGGAATTAGGAGTTAGGAGGTAGGAAGTTAAAAAAATAAAAAATCTTTTCGTTCCTAATTCCTGCTTTACTAATTGCTAATTACTTTTTCTCAGCTGCTGCTTTCTCGGCCAAGATCGTCATCAGAGTTTCGCGCATGACATCAAGCGGTACAGCTTTGCCGCCTGTCCATAATTGAATCTGTCGAAGTCCCTGATAGAGCAACATTCCAAGACCGTTAATCGTGGTGCAACCGACTTCTTTAGCTTCTTTCAAAAATCTTGTCTCAGCTGGATTATAAGTAGCATCGAAGCAAACATGTGAAGGCTTCAAATATTTCTTGTCAACGCAAGTGTATTCTTCTTTGCCTTTCATTCCTAAGCCTGAGAGATTAAGAATTACATCGGTCTCTTCGAGGGCTTTTTTGACTCCTGCTTCGTCAGCTGCTCTTACAGGGACGCAGACGCCGGGGTAGAATTTATTGATCTCTTCGCTCAAAGTCTCGCATTTCTCTGAACGTGAAGAAATATAAATTTTTCTCGCGCCCTCTTCAGCAAGTTCAAGACATACTGAACGGCCTGTGCCGCCTGCTCCGAACGAAAACATAACGCGATCTTTAATCTGTGTGTTATGTTCTTTAATATCTCTTAAAGCTCCGTAGCCGTCTGTGTTGTAACCGATGAGTTTGCCTGAGTCAGTTTTTACGACAGTATTTGAAGAACCGATTTTTTTGCAGAGAGGATCAACGTCATCAAGATATTGCATAACTGCCTCTTTTAGAGGTTTCGTAACGGCGCAGCCTAAAAACGTCGGCATATAGCGGATACCCCCGATAATTTCTTTCAAGTGCTCACTGCCAGTTTCACAGTAGCAGTAAATCATGTTAAAGTCAGCCGCCTGATAAGCCGCGTTCTGCATACGAGCAGAAAATGACTGGCCAAGAGGCGTTCCAATTAATGCGATAAGTCTGCTGTTGATGTCAATCTGCATTTTTTTAATAACTCTCCTGTTTTTTACTTTTTCTCTGCCGCTGCTTTTTCAGCAAGAATCGTCATCAGAGTTTCACGCATGACATCAAGCGGTACAGCTTTGCCGCCTGTCCATAATTGAATCTGGCGGAGTCCCTGATAAAGCGACATTCCAAGTCCGTTAATCGTTGTTGCGCCGACTTCTTTAGCTTCTTTCAAGAATCTTGTTTCGGCCGGGTTATAAGTCGCGTCAAAGCAAACATGTGAAGGTTTAATCAATGATTTATCAACGCACGTATATTCTTCTTTGCCCTTCATGCCTAAGCCTGAGAGATTAAGAATTACATCGGTCTCATCGAGAGCTTTTTTGACTCCTGCTTCGTCAGCTGCTCTTACAGGGACGCAGACGCCGGGATAGAATTTATTGATCTCTTCGCTCAAAGTCTCGCATTTTTCGGAACGTGAAGAAATATAAATTTTCTTTGCTCCTTCTTCAGCAAGTTCAAGACATACTGAACGGCCTGTTCCGCCTGCTCCGAATGAGAACATTACGTGGCCTTTAATCGGAGCGTTATGCTCTTTGAGGTCTCTTAATGCGCCGTAGCCGTCAGTGTTGTAGCCGACGAGTTTTCCAGCTTCGGTTTTGACGACGGTATTTGATGAGCCGATTTTTTTGCAAAGCGGATCATAATCGTCAAGATACTGCATGACTTCTTCTTTGTTGGGCTTTGTTACTGCGCAGCCTAAGAATGTCGGCATGTAGCGAATTCCGTTGATGATTTCTTTCAAATGTTCACTGCCTGCTTCGCAATAGCAATAAACCATGTTGAAACCTGCCGCTTGATAAGCCGCATTCTGCATACGTGCAGCTAATGACTGACCAAGAGGTGTGCCGATGAGTGCGATAAGTCTGCTATTAATATCAATCTGCATCTTAATTAACGCTCCTGACATATAAAATTTTTGGTGAATATTTTGAAATTTGTATACGGGAAAGATAATTTTATTATTAGAAAGGTTGCAATGCAAGAATAATTTTACTGACTATTTTTTTATGCTGTTCAGGAGTTATAGAGATTTTTTGAACTCTACGGTTTATAAATTTTTTTATGAGCCGATTTTTTTTGAATTTCGTCCTGTTGTTTCCAAGCCTTTTGAAGGGCGTTAATTAATTCTTCAAAACGAAAATTCCAAGCGTTCTCGGCTTTGCTTGGCTTGTCGTGGTCAGGTTTGTCGATTGCGTCAATATCTTTAGGGCGTTTGTGAATTAAAAACTCTTTGCCGTCAAACGAAACAGAAGAGCCGTCATCAAAAGGAATATAAACTCTCATAATTTTAATTTTTAATCTTTAACGGGAGACTTGAACTCATCACAATAGCGTCTTCACCGTTTGAATAATATCCGCGTCGAACGTTCTCGCCGATAAAAGATAATTTTGAATATAAAGCTATAGCTCCGGCGTTAGATTTTCGGACTCGCAACCTTAATCTTTTCATATTCATATAAGCTGCGCAATCTCCGACGGCCATTAATAATTGCGTAGCGATGCCTCTGCGCCTGTAAATTCTATCGACGATAATACACATTAAAATTCCAATTCTTTTTTCGCGGCCTAAAACAGCATAGCCTAAAAGAGGAGCTTCCGGTGTTGTCGCGAAAGCCCCCAGATAAGTCATTTCATTTTGTGAATTTTCCTGTAAATCTTCTCTGATTACGGCCTCTGACCACGAAGACTCTGATTTTGCGTTAAGCCTTAAGACGTCAGGAAGATTATTTGAATTCAAAAAATTTATTTCAGGCAAAAACATTTTTTTATTTAGGAGCGAGAAAAATTTTACTTCCTAACTCCTACTTCCTAATTCCTAATTGTTTTTTTACATTCCTTTATTGATCGTTTGATTTCTATCTGCTCCGACGCCGATTAAGCCAACGGGAGTTTTCAAAGTTTCTTCGATATATTTCACGTAGGCTTGAGCGTTTGCCGGTAACTCTTCAAAAGTTTTGCAGTTCGTGATGTCTTCGTTCCAGCCGGGCAAAGTTTCATAAACGGGTTTCAACTCGCTTAAAGTTCTTGTGTCGGTCGGCCAAGTCGTAATTTTTTCGCCGTCTAAATCGTAAGCCGTGCAGACTTTAATTCCGCCCATGCCTGTTAGAACATCAAGTTTTGTGAGTGCGATGACGTCTGCTCCGTTGAGTTCCATTGAATATTTCAGCGCAGGAATATCAAGCCAGCCGCAGCGTCTTGGACGTCCTGTCGTTGCCCCGAATTCGCCGCCGTTCTTGCGGAGAGTTTCGCCGGCTTCTTCAAAATCTTCCGTCGGGAAAGGACCTTCGCCGACTCTCGTAGTGTAAGCCTTTACTACAGCAATAACCCGTGTTAAATCATTAGGAGCAAGTCCTGTGCCGGTGAAAGCTCCTGCCGCCGAAGTTGACGAGCTTGTAACATACGGATAAGTTCCGTGATCAATGTCAAGCAAAGCCGCCTGAGCTCCTTCAAGCAAAATGTGCTGACCGTCATCAACGGCTTTTCTCAATAAAGCCCGCGTGTCATCAACATAAGGCGCGAGAGCCTCTCCCCATTTCTTCGCAGGCTCGTAAACCTCATCGAAGGCGATGGGATTTTGATTATAAAGTTTCGTGAAAAGCTGATTCTTTTCTTCGAGAATAAAAGTCAATCTGTCGCGCAGAACATCAGGATTTAATAAATCTTCAACTCTTAAACCTGAACGCGAATATTTATCAACGTAGCAAGGTCCGATGCCGCGACCTGTTGTGCCGATTTTGCGGCCTTTGCCTCTTGCTTCTTCTTGAAGTTTATCAAGCATTTTATGATAAGGCATTACAACATGAGCATGAGGACTGACGGCAAGCCTTGCACGGTCTTGACCCTTATTAAATAATTCTGAAGTCTCGGCTAAAAATTGCTCAGGATCAATTACGAGTCCATTTCCAAGAACGCATAACTTTCCGGGATATAACATTCCTGACGGCAATAAATGAAAGACAACTTTCTGACCGTCTGAAATTACAGTGTGTCCTGCGTTAGCACCGCCCTGAAAACGAACGAAAACATCAACGTCCGAGCCTAACATATCAACGACTTTTCCTTTGCCTTCGTCGCCCCACTGAGCTCCGACTAAAAGATCAACTTTTTTACTTGAACTCAAGATTAAAATCTCCTTTTTGATTTTTATTTTTTTATATTTCTATCTTTTGCCCGCAACTGTGCGAATTTCTTTTTTAACTTCTTCAATGGCGCGTTGAAGCTGAACGTCCTCGCTGACGTTTCTGCTAAATTCGCCTTTGACTTCAATATCCGGCGATAAGCCTACATGGTCAATAACTTTTCCTGAAGGCGTGTAATATCTCGCTATCGTTACATAAACTCCTGAGCCGTCAGTCAAAGGGAATAAAGTTTGAACGCTGCCCTTGCCAAAACTTTTTTCGCCGATTAATTTAGCTCTGCCTCTGTCGTTCAAAGCTCCTGCCACGATTTCAGAAGCTGATGCGCTGCCGCCGTTAATTAAAACGATCATAGGCGCACTCGTGAGGAAATTTGATTTTTCAACAAAATATTGCTCATTGGCGCGTTCGGAACGTCCTTTTGTCTCGACAACTAAGCCGTTGCGTAAAAACATGCTGACAATTTTCACACTGACATCTAAAAGTCCGCCGCCGTTGTTTCGGAGGTCAAGAATTAAAGCCTTCATGCCTTTCTTCATCATTTCACGGACTCCATTTCGGGCTTCAGTGTCGGTATTATGTTTGAATTGCGTCAATCTCAAATAACCTATATCATCAGAAAGCATTTCGTAGCGGACGCTCTTAAGATTTATAATTTCGCGTGTGATTTCAAAACTCAAAAGTTCTTCTTCACCTTCACGACGTACCCATACCGTAACTTTTGTATCAGGTTCGCCGCGTAATTTTTGAACGACTTTATCTGACGTCCAGCCTACGACGACTTCATCATCAACTTTGACGATCTGATCTTTAGGCTTCAAGCCTGCTTTCTCGGCGGGCGAGTCTTCCATAGGACTTATAACTAAAATCATTCCATCTCTGTCGCCGACATACATTCCTAAACCGCCGTAACGTCCCTCAAGTTCAATTTCTTCATCTTTTAGCTGCGAAGGCGATACGAATCTAGTATAAGGGTCTTTCCATGCCTCGACCATTCCTTTTGCCGCGCCGTGAAGTAAATCGTCATCTGTTGCGGGTTTAGTGTCTGCATCTACTTGATAACTCTCTATGATGTAACGAACTTGACGCAAGAGCCATAAAGACCTTACGTTAAACGGTGAAATTCGATTGAAATCTGCTTCTGAAAAGTCCGCCGATTGAGCCTTAAATCCATATAATGAAGCAAAGAAAGCCAACGCGGCGAATAATATTAAAATTTTTTTATTTTTTCTCAATGTTGAAAAGCACCTGCCTAAAATAATAACTCATGAAAAATTCAGCAAAATTATATAACAAAAATCACTTTTTAAGATAATTCATTGGATTTTGAGCCGCACCGCCCTTGCGAACTTCAAAGTGAAGACCGTACTCAGAATCAGTGCCGGTGTTGCCGACCTTGCCTACAACAGTGCCTGTTTTAACTATGCTGCCCTCTCTTACATTCGCGCCGCCTAAATGAGCGTAAACAGTCGATAAGTCTCCGCCATGATCAATAATTACAACTTGGCCGAAGCCTCTAAGCCAGCCTTGATATAAAACTTCGCCGGGCCCGGCGGCTTTTACAGGAGTTCCTGACGCGGCCTGAATGTCAATCCCGGAATTAAAAATCTTAGTCTTAAATGTCGGGTGAACTCGTGAGCCGTATGGATTAGTAACTTTGCCGTTCAAAGGCCATGAAAGACTTTTAGGGGCAGTACCTGTTGACATAGAGATTGTTTGTCTTTCTGTTTTTGTTGAAGACTTTGCTTCAGCCTTAGAATTTGAATTTGTTTTCGTCGCGGCTGTGTTAGTTTTAGTTTGAGTTTGAGTTTTTTTTGCTGCAGCGATTTTCTTTTGTTTCATTAAAGAATTAATTTTATTCCCGACTGCACGTTGAGCCGCCTCAAGTTCTTTAGCTGCTGCTTCGGCTTTTCTCTGTTCGCTCTGGACATTTTTCAATAACGAGTCCGTCTTTTTAATCGTGCTGTCATATTCAGCGCGTTTCTTTTTTAATTCTTCGGTTTGTTGTTGAATTTGTTTTTTATTGCTTTCAAGTTTTGTTCTTGCCTCTCTGAGTTCGACATCGCGCCTTATAAGCTCTTCAAGCATTTCTTGATCCTGACGTGCAAAACATCTAAGCATATAAGCCGTATTAACAGCGTCGTGAGGGTCTGTCGAGGTCATTATTAAGCTCAAAGAATTTTCTTCGGGCGTATATTTATAAATATCTAAAATTCTTGCTCTAAGAGTGCTGATAATAACGCTCATACTCTCGCGGACGTTTATAATTTTTTTGTTTAGAGCTCCGACGGAATTTTGAAGTTTTAGATTTTCTTTCTCTAAATTATCCATTTTAGCTTGAGAGGCGTTCGCGTCTTCCTTTAATCTTGAGAGCTGCCCAAGCAAGGTTTTAGATTGCTTAGATTTTTCGCGGGCTATGGCGTTATACTGCTGAATTTTTTTCTTCATGTCGCTCTGGCTGCGCTGCTGGGATTTAATTTGATTATCGAGAGTTGCTCCGTAAGCACTTAGCGACGTAGCTAAAATTAAAATAACCGCAAAAATTTTTTTCATTTTTATTTCCTACTTTTTCAAATATTTAATCGGGTTTTCAGGCGTCCCGAAGACTCGAACTTCAAAATGAAGATGATAGCCTGTAGTATTTCCTGTCTTGCCGACTTTAGCAATAGTTGCGCCGCTTTTAACGACTTGGCCTTCTTTAACTAAACTCCCCGATAAATGAGCGTAAAGAGTTGAATATCCTCGACCGTGATCTAAAACGACTACTCGCCCGTAGCCTCTTAGCCAGCCGTCATAAATTACTTCTCCTGCGGCAGGAGCTTTAACAGGAGTCCCGTTAGCTGCGGCAATGTCAATGCCTGAATGAAGAATTTGACGTTTTAATATCGGGTGATTTCGATAGCCGTAAGAACTTGAAATAGTCCCGCGAACAGGCCAGTTAAACATCGAGCCTTTGCCGCTGACATAGCTTTTTTGAGCTGCGCGTTTGCGTTGAAGAGCCGCTATCATTTGTCCGGCTTGCTTCTGAGCCTGCTCTGCTTCGAGTGCTGCTTTCTCTGCTAAGGCTTTTTTCTTTTGAATAGATTTTATAAAGTCGTTAGTGTCTTTTATGCTTTGTTTATATTTATCGCGCTGTAGCTGTACGGCTTCTGTTTTTTCTTTTAATCTTTCTTGCTGCTCGTCCATAGTTTGGCGTGATAAATCTAAATTTTGAACACGCTCTTGAAGCTGCGACAAAATAGCTTCGTCTCGTTTCGTAACAAGTTTCAATAAATGAGCAGTTTCGACCGCTTCAAAGACACTTCGAGACGCGAACATCATTCTCATAGTTTCAGCCTCGCCGTATTTATACATATCTAAGAGGCAATCTCTCATTTTTTCAGAGAGTTCATGAATTTTTGCCTGTTCGTCTTTAATATTAGTGTCTAAAATCTCGATATTCTCTTGAATTTTTTGATTTTGAAGTTCAAGCACCGTCAATTCCTGAAGAGCTACGCTCTCGTCTTGCTGTAAAGTGTTGACCTGAGTTAAAAGCCCCTGAACTTTCGCTCCCATTTCTTTAATCTGCTTGCGGTAAGTTTGAATTTGTTTCGAGAGTTCCGAACGTTTTTTTTCTTCTGCTGCGATTTGAGAGTCAATGCTGCCTTTAGGTTTTGTCGCGGCTGAATAAACCTGCGTCGGAGCAATAATAGAAAAAAGAACTAAGGCAAAAAAAATTTTCCGTTTCATTATTCAGGTTTTGTGATGGAGTTTATAAATCTCACAACGATGATATAACTGCAAACCCAGCCGAGCGTCGCCCCGAAGCCGGCGAGTAAAGCGCAAAATCGAAATATAACGCTGTGATCTGTTATTATGCTGTGTCGAAGGAAAGGCAAATTACTTTGAATTAAAGAAACGCCCGGAAAATAAGCTCCTAAAATTCCTCCGGCGGCTATCAACGCTCCAAGCAATGATAACAACGTCCCTTCAAGAACAAACGGCGTAGCTATATAAGCTCGTGTAGCTCCGACAAGATACATAATCCCTATTTCTTCGCGGCGTGAATAAAGCGAAATATGGATAGTGTTATAAACGACGAGCGCAGTAATCACGACCGACAAAATAAACATTATTAAAGCGATTCTTGAGGAAATTCGAGACAACGCAGAAATTCTTTTTACGACAAGTCCTGCGTAAACAACATCGTCAACTTCGGGCATTGCGTTTAACTCATCGACTAACTGTTCAACGTCTTCAGCTCTATGAACATGAATTTCAAAATTATAAGGAATAGGATTTTCACCGAGCATATCAAGGGCGCGCGATTGAGAACCCATTTTTTCCTGTAATTTTGCAAGCGAGTCCGAAGGAGAATAAACTTTCATAGCGTAAACGTAATCGAGAGCTTGAATTTTTTTCGCAACTTCATCAATATCAAGCGTGTTATCTTTGACTAAATAAGCCTGAACAACAAGCTCACTCTCAAGACGCGACAATAAATTTTCAAGATTTAATGAAAATAAAGTCGTAACGCCTAAAATCCACATCATTACGCCAGCCGTTACTAAAGTCAAAAGGCCAAGCACCCAGTGATTAACAACAAGGCGGAACATATCCCGCAAAATATATTTGAAAGTTGTCATCCTAAATAAGTGCCTCCTTTTTCGTCTCGGATTAAATGACCGTTTTCAAGTTCTAAAACTCGGCGGCGCGAAGAATTTACGATATTTTGATTATGTGTTGACATAACGACAGTAACTCCGGCGGCATTAATCGAAAATAAAATTTTCATGACTTCTGCGGCCGTATGAAAATCTAAATTTCCTGTCGGCTCATCAGCGATAAATAACGAAGGCGAATTTGCAAGAGCGCGTGCAATGGCTACTCTTTGCTGTTCACCGCCTGAAAGCTGATTAGGTCTCATTGAACGCCTGCGCCATAAGCCTACTTGATTAATAACATCCTTAGTTCTTTCATCAACAATTTTTTTCGGAACAGACATAGCTTCCATTACGAAAGCTATATTTTCATAAACCGTTAAGCTCTGAATTAATTTGAAATCCTGCGCGACAAGTCCGACATCGCGCCTATAATAAGGAACGTCAGCGCGTCTCATTCGCCGAAGGTCATAGCCTCCGACAGATACAACACCGCTTGACGGTAAAATTTCGCGGGTTATTAATCTTAATAAAGTCGATTTTCCTGAGCCTGTCTGCCCTACGACGTAAACAAATTCGCCTTGTTCGATATTCAAACTTACATCAAACAAAGCCGTAATATCAGGCTCAAAAACTTTAGTAACTTCAGAAAAAGTTATATTCATAAATAAAATTCTTCATCTCCTTTATATTTTGCTCGTTCTTTCATGGCCTGCTGAGTTTCATATTCGCCCCATACGGCCTGAATAATATCGTGAGTGTTCATTTTTTTTACTTGCCTTAACTCATTATAAAGTTCATGACTAAGATACAGCCAAGCGTGGAACATCGTTTTTATTTTTCTTCCGAATTGCCCGATTATTAGCCATCCCGCCAAAGGATTATAAACGACGAGCGGCGAGGCCTGTTGTTGCGAAAGATGCTGGAGTTCAAGAGGCGAAAATTTTAATTCAACTAATTCATTAAGGACGCTTTCATCAGGAAGATCGAGAATTGAAAACCAAATTTTCATGACGCTTCGGGGAGCTTGAAAAATTTTAGGTTCAGCTCTCAGCCATGATTTTAATCTTCCCGTAGTTTCAAGTTCGCCTCTCGCAAGCGAAAATCGCAAAGTCCAATAGGCTTTATATAAAATTACATCGCGTTTCATGAAATCTGTAAAAAATTTTTCGTCTAAAAATTTATCATCATTAAAGATCGGGTGATCCCGCATTATCGTCCGCAGCATTAAAACTGTAGGCTCATGATGGCCTGGAGGTTCGCTTAAAGAAAATAATTCACGGCGCAAAATATTAACAGTGTCAGCAGGAATAACTATAGGGCGTGTGCCTTCATTGATGAGCGAAATATCTTCGTTTTCATAAAGATAAACATCTGAGGGCTGCTCGTCAGGTTTATTACTCGCATAAATCCATTTGCCTTCACTTGTGCCGAGTAAATATTTATTGTGAGGCAACAACAACATAACCGACTTATCAAAAAGTTCTTCGGGCATTAAAACAGGCGCGTTTTCAGGCGGAAGTTCCGCTAACTTTCCGTTGGACATTAATTCGAGCAGCAATTTGTAATTCTCACCTCTTAATATAGTTTCATTATCATAACACAATAATAATAAGGAATAAGGAATGAAAAATAAAAAACTCCTAACTCCTAACTCCTAACTCCTCATTCAATAAAAGTCCGTGTCGAAGTCCGTTAATGCTTATGATACAGCTCTTGGCCTTCAGAATTTCTAAAGTAGCGAAGACTATGCAGGCACTCCCTAATATAACGTCAGCACGGTTAGCGGGCAGGCCGATAATATTTTGACGTTCGCTCAAAGTTAATGACGAATACATTTGAATTTGTCTCGTTACGTCGCGCATAGTTAAAATACTCGCATGAAGTTTAGCCGGCATGAAACTTTCACAAGCAAATTTCACGCTTGCCATAGTAACAACGCCGCCGCCGACTCCGATTATTTTAGCGGGTGATTTTGAAATAAATTTGTCGATATTATTTTCAATGAAAAGATTTTTGACGTAATTAATAGCTTCGTCGCAGAAAGTTTTTTTTATAGGCTTATCGTAAATATTAAAAAATTTTTCAGAAAGATTAACCGCACCTATAGGAATACTTGTAATTTTATTAACGCTTCCGTCCGAGCCTAAAACAAACTCCGTGCTTCCTCCGCCGCTATCGAACATAATTAAATTTCCTTCAATATTAAAACCGTCAACAGCTCCGAGCCATGAATATTTTGCTTCGTCCTCACCCGTGAATACGTGAACGTCAAGCCCGGTCGAGTCTTTAATCATTTTTATAAATTCGTCAGCGTTTTGAGCCGTTCTTAAGGCCATTGTTCCGACTATGAAAATTTCCGCGCCGAGTCTTGAAGCTCTTTGAGCCATTCTCGCAACGGTTTCACAAGATATTTTCATGCTTGCTTCACTTAAATATCCCGTTACTGACATTCCGCGCCCGAGTCTGACTACTTCGGTCTCGTCGCGAATAACTCTAATCTTTCCGTTATCGACGCGGGCAACGCGCATTTTTATTGAGTTGCTTCCAATATCAATAATAGCTTTAATCATCGCGTCGCCTCAAAGATTCTTGTAGGACAAAGAAAAACGCCGTTACAGGAATTGTGAATAAAAGTCCGAGAGTTCCCGCTATGCCCTGCACGATTTCTTGAGCGATATAAGGATCATTCATTAAGCCTGAAAATTCGACGCCTGCACTGCAGATTAAGATAGCCATCGGCAAAGAGCTTCCCATGTAAGCAAGAATTAAAGTGTTAATCATGCTGCCTAAAACTTCGCTGCCGACGTTTAAGCCTGCAAGCAATAATCTATCTAATGGAATTTCATTATCGTAATCGACAAATTCTGACATTGAAGCCGTTACTGATACAGCAACGTCAAGAACAGCACCGATAGAGCCGATTAAAACCGACGCAAGTAAAACTCCCCGCATGTTCAAGCCCGGCAATGTTGAAGCAAGCAGCGCAGATCCTTCACCTGCAAGCCCTGATAACTGCCAAGCCCATACCATTAAAAATCCGAATAAAAATCCGCACAACGCTCCGCCAAGTGAGCCGAGCAAAGCCACGAGCATATAACGAACATGATTAACGACGCATAAGACCGTTACTGTAGCTCTTATTAAAATTGAAGCAAGAGCAAGACCGACAGGACTCCAGCCGTTAGTTACAAGCGGAAGCATCGTGAAAATTAAAACTGCTATCGATGCAGCAAGGCCAAGCAGCGCGAAAAGCCCTCGAAATCCCGTCATAGCGATTAAAATCGTACAGACAGCCATCACTATTCCTGCAACTGACGGGACTCTAAAAGCGTCGGCTATCGAATATTGAACCCTTCCGTCGCTGAACATATCCCAAACTAATAAATATCTTCGGCCATTTACTATTTCAATGCCTGTGCCTGCAAGCCTAATTGTCTTGACGTTCATTAATTTTTCTGAGTCCGCAGCTGAAAGAACTTGCAAAACAGTGTTGCGTTCTAACATTTCATAGCTTTCTTCTTTTTCGTCTTCCGGCGGAATAACGCTCTCAGGGCCGGCTTCAATAACTCGAACAATTAAAGATTCATTATTATCCCAATGATGAACGGCGTAATAATCTACGGCGCAATAAAATGCCCAAGAAATCAGGCACGCTAAGATTAAACGCACAAAAAAATTTTTAGTTTTCAATTTCGTATAACTCCTTCAAGATATTAAAAAAATCAGGAAACAAAATTTTATTTTTATGATATAATCTCGTCAAGAAAATTTCCCGATGAAGGTCAGGAAATTATTTTTTATTACTACATTTATTACTACAAAAATCTTAATTTTAATTCGTTATCGCAAAATCTCACGAGCAAATCTTAATCAAAAAATTGAATCTTTTTTTTGCAAAGACCTCCTGAAAAATTACGAAAAAAAAATTTATTTTTCCCGTCAAAAATTCAGAGTCATTCTCCGCTCTTCTAAAAATTCTTTCATGTCATCAGGCAGAGGAGCAGAAAAAATTTTCCCTTCGATTTCTTTTAAGGCAGGACGAAGATTATCAGGAAATTCTAATTCATAAGCATGAAGCAAAGGCCGGGTGATTTTTTTTAAGGCCCTATTAATCTTAAAATCGCCGTATTTTCTATCGCCTATAATCGGGTGCTTTATATGAGCCATATGAACGCGTGCTTGATGAGTTCTTCCCGTGAGAAGCTCTAACTTAACGAGCGAAAATTTCCCGTCTGTTGCAAGTCTTTCGCATTTAGTAACGGCATTCAAACCTTCGTCAGATACAGTAACTAAATTATTTTCAGCATCTTTTGATAAAGGCGCATCAATCACGATTTCTTCTGGAGCTTGCCCTACGACAATAGCTAAATAAAATTTTCTGACGTGTCGATTTTTGAAAAGTTCTTCGAGTGCTCGCAAAGCCTCACCGTGAAGAGCTACGGCTAAAACTCCCGTTGTATTTCTATCAAGTCTGTGAACGGCGGCGGCTCTGTCTGTTGAAAGGCAAGCCTTAACTCGTGAGATAACGCTGTCGCCTCCTGCTTCGTCAGGCTGAACTAAAATTCCTGTAGGTTTATTGAGAATTAAAACGTTCTCGCCCTGAAATAAAATTTTGATTTTTCCCCAAGAGTTATGAGTAAAAATTTTCTGCTCGTTCTTTTTATCATCGTGTTCACTTTCAAGAGACCAAGGTACAACAAGCTCATCGCCGGAAAAAATTTTTGTGCCGGGTTCGCGGATTCTTTGAGAATTTACTCGAACTTCGCCTTTTCTGATTGATTTCATGATTTCGCCGAGCGTTACATGTTTGAAAAGGCCGCGCAAAACTCTATCGAGCCGCCTGTCGTTATCGTCTGAAGAGATTTTTATTGTGTAGCTCATTGCGCGTTTATACCCCGCCACAGCCTTCGATCAATTAACGGCAAATAATCTGTAACTTCGTTCTGCTGAGGTAAATTTTCAATTTGATTTTTCCAGTAGCTCATTTTGAAGTCAATATCGTCAGCAGCACTCACAATAAAAGCCTCAGGAGTTGCGGGCAAAACAGGCGAGCCAAATTCTTTGCGTCCGTGATGAGATATTATTATGTGAGCGACAGCTAATTTTATATTTTCGCTGAGATTTTCAAGCTCTGCAAATTTCATGAACATTCCATAACCTAAAAATATATGTTCGACGACATTACCTGAAACTGTTACTGACGGTGCAGGCTCAGCCGAATAAGCCTCAATTTTGCCGATGTCATGAAGCAAAGCTCCGGCGACAACAATATCAATGTCAACAGGACTTTTGAAGTCTTTATAATGTTGAGCCATGTCTCTTGCGCCTATTGCGACTGAAACAGAATGTTCGAGAAGGCCGCCTGAATAAGCGTGATGAAGAAGCACAGCAGCAGGCCAAATGCTGTATCTTTCCCAAAGATTATGCTTGAAGAAAACGGCATTCAAAAAGCTTTTGATTTCTTCGTTTGAAATTTCAGCGATTAAATTCTTAAAAGCCGTCTCTAAAAATTCCTGATTGAGCGGCGAACGTTTTGTGTAATTTTTAGGCGGATATTTATTTTGATCGAGAATATAAATGTCATTGAAATTATATTGAAGCTGATCGCGAAAATCTCCGATGTGTCCGATAACTCCGGCGGTCATGCCCTCTAACTTAAAGCCGCAATTTTCAGGGTCAATTATGAACTTATCGCCGCCCTGATTGTTATACCAAGTCGAATTTCCCCAAGCCTTGCCTTCTAAATCGCCGGACTGATCGCTGATAGTAATGTCCCAAAAAGCATTTCCGTTTCTGTCCGTGCGTGTTGAAATTCGAGTGATTATTCCGACGGTTTGAAAATCAAAATTTTTAGGAAGCTGCTTAACGGTTTTAATATTCATGTTTGAATTTGAATTTTGTTTCATGAAGTTTAATCTTGCCCTCTTTAACGTGAAATTTTTAATTTTGTTGCTATTATATCAGCGCAAAATTTTTGAAATTAAAAGGAGAAAATTTATCGTGATTCTTTCGGGACTTGAAATAAAAAAACATATCGGCCGCGAAATTTTAATAGAGCCTTTTGACCCGGCGAGATTAAATCCGAACAGTTATAATCTTTCGCTTCATAATGAATTATTAATTTACTCAGAAAAAATCTTAGATATGAAAAAAGCTAACGAACATGAAAAAATTTTAATTCCGCCGGAAGGTTTAATTTTAGAGCCAGGCAAATTATATCTTGGCCGCACGGAAGAATATACGAAAACGGAAGGATTTATTCCGATGCTTGAGGGACGCTCGTCAATCGGAAGACTCGGAATTTGTATTCATGTAACGGCAGGCTTCGGCGACGTAGGCTTTGCGGGATATTGGACTCTTGAATTATTTTGCGTTCAGCCTGTTAGAATTTACGCAGGCGTTCAGATAGCTCAAATTTACTATCACACTATCAGCGAGCCTTACGAAAATTACACGCGAGGCAAATATCAAAATAATAAAGGCATTCAAACGAGCATGTTATATAAAGAGTTAGAAATTTAGGAAGTAAATTAAATTATGAAAGAACTTGGAATGATCGTGAATTTGCGCAAACCCGAAGCTGTCGGCATGGCGAAAAAGTTATTACAGTGGGGCGGCGAGAACGGCTGTAAATTTCTTTTGCCTCATCAGGAAGCAAGTGCTTTAACTACAGCAGGACTTGACGATGAACAATGGCTTAAGACAGTGAAACTTGCTATTGTCATCGGAGGCGACGGAACTTTTTTACGCGCTGCCCGTTATGTTATGGGAACAGAAATAATTTTGCACGGCGTTAATTTAGGGCATTTAGGATTTTTAGCTTTGAGTCGTCCAGAAGAAATTGAACAAGACTTGAAAAATATTTTAGAAGATAATTTTGAAGTTTTAGAACGCCGCGTCTTAAAATGTCTCGTATATCGCGATGACTTAAATTCGCCTCTCCATAAAATTTACGCGCTTAATGACATAGTTTTAAGTTCAAACGCTATAGCAAGATTATTACAGATTGAGATAGATTTTAATGATAAATTTTTCTGCGTTCTTCCTACTGACGGCGTTATAGTTTCAACTCCTACGGGCTCAACGGCTTATGCTCTCTCAGCAGGAGGCCCGATAATTCCGCCTCATATGGACGCGCTTTTATTAGCACCGCTGTGCGCTCACACTTTATATTCACGTCCGTTAATGGCTTCGGAAAACGACACTATAAATTTAATTCCGAGAGGAGCTTCAAGAGATTTAATGCTGACTCAGGACGGGCAATTAGCTTACGAGATTTTTCCGGGCGATAAAATAGACGTTAGACTCTCTCGAACGAAAAAAATCAGAACTGTAAATTTAGCAGGAAAAGATTTTTTAGACATCGTTAGGGAGAAGTTAGGCTGGGGAGTTAGAAGTTAATTGATTGAGAAAATTTTTATAAACAATATCGGCGGCATTAAAGAAGCAAGTTTGAATTTCACAAGCGGCCTTAACGTCATAACGGGCGAGAGCGGCGCAGGAAAGTCAAGCGTTGTTCGCGCTATCGAATTATTGACGGGCGGCCGAGGCGGCGTGAAATTTATTAGGGCTGGCGAGTCTCGCGGCGTTGTTGAGGCAAAATTTACAAATGAATTAATTTCGCGTGAGATTAATCAAAACGGACGTTCTAAGACAAAAATTAACGGTGAAAATTTGCCGTTAAACGA
>JAFVEW010000098.1 GCA_017475805.1 Synergistaceae bacterium
CTTCCGTCGCGGGGAAGTTCGCCTTCGACTTTTGGATTATCTGAATTAACGACAGTGCCGAGCATGTGAGCTATCGTCCCTAACATTTGAAGAGCTTGAACGTCTTCCATGTCGCAAAGATATTCCATTCCGACGCCTAATTTATCAGTCCAAACTGTGCCGTCAGGGTTGAGCATGACTTCAACAACGGTCGGATCGTTCATAGCAGCATATACAGTCGGCCCCATTTCGCGCCGCAGCTTATTGAGGTTGCGTCTTGTTACTTCTTCCGTTGCCTTGCTCGTTTTGATTCACTGCTTTATTTTTAATTTCATTATAAAAATTATAAAAATTTCGTTGCGTATTTTATCACGCAAAAGGGGGGGGGTAAACATTTTTATTTAGTTAAATTTTATGTTACAATTTCTCAAATTAATTTCTCGGCGTGAGTCGGGAAATTATTTTTTTCAACTACATTTTCAACTACAAAAATATTAATTTTATTTTCTCATTGCAAGATTTTACGAAAAAATTTTTGAAATTAGAATCACGATTTATTTTTTTGCGCTCCCAAAGCAAAAAGATATTATTATGATTCGCTCATAGATTATAATTTATCAAGAAAAAATATTTTTTCACAAGGAGAAATGAAAAAGAAAATGAAAATAAAATTAATCACAGCTCTTGCATTATCTTTAACTCTTGCGACTCTTCCTGCTCATGCTGCGTCTATGCCGTTCCCGAATAAAGACGGCGATGAAGTTCTGCAATCAATGATAAAGGAGACGCTCCCGAAATTTCAGACGATGACTTATAAGGAAAAAAATTTTGAAATTCCATGTAACATTTTTTTACCTGACGGTTATCCCGGCGACAGGACATATCCGCTTTTAGTTTTTATCGCTGATGCAAGCGTTGTAGGCAAGGGCGCGGACGCTCCTTTACGACAAGGCTACGGCGGAATAATTTGGGCAACCGACAAATTCCAAGCGAAACATAAATGTATAATCGCAGTGCCTCAATATCCTGATGTAATTTTAGATGATCACGGCAGCTATACAATGACGGATTATATTAGACACACTGAAAATCTTGTAAGAGCATTAATCGCGGGATTCAAAATCGACCCTGATAGAGTTTACGCTACCGGCCAATCAATGGGCTGTATGACATTTTTATATTTAGCGGCGCAACGTCCTGATTTATTTGCGGCAGAAATTTTTGTGTCTGGACAGTGGGACATTCGTCAACTTGAAGGATTAAAATATCAAAAGTTTTTTTATATCACGGCTGAGGGAGATCAAAAAGCCTCAACAGGTCAGAAGGCCGTTATGAAAATGTTAAAAGAAAGTCATGTGCCTTTCAGCAGTGCTATAGGCTGGGACGCAAAAATGTCTCAAGAAGATTTTACAAAGGCAATGAACACGATTTTGATGGGCAACCCGGCGGCGAACTTTATTCAATTTAGGCTCGGAACAGTTCTTGATGAAGGCGTACCCGTCGGCTCGCCTGAACATATGTTCTCGTTTGATTACGCATATAAAATTGACGCGCTTAGAGATTGGCTTTTCAGACAAAACCGCAAAGATAAGAGAGCGAGATAGATGCACAAAATAAAAATAAAAACTCAAATCACGCCTGAGATACGGGAGCAGATTCGCAATCTATCCTTAATGAATAATTATTTCATGAATTTAGCTCTCGAAGATAATATCCCATGTGTCGAAGAGATATTGAGCGTGATTTTGAAACGGTCTGACTTACATGTGAAAAGCGTGCGGACGCAGAAAATGTTTCAGGGCTTCATGCGTTCGATTTATTTGGACATATACGCTGAGGACAGCAACGGAGTGATTTATAACATCGAAATTCAACAGGCTGACGAGGGAGCTGATCCGCGCCGTGCGAGATTTCATACCGGCATGATAGACACTCATAATCTAAAGGCCGGACAAAATTTCAAAGAACTGCCTGAAGTTTATGTTATATTTATAACTCTTAATGATATTCTTGGAATGAATCAAACCATATACACTATTCATAAATACATCGATGGGAGTTTGAAATCATTTGATGATGGCTCGCATTTGATATATATAAACGGTTCAGCCCAAGACGACGGAACAGAAATTTGGAAATTAATCCATGATTTACGTTGTACAAATCCAGATGAGATGTATTTTCCGCGTCTCGCAGCGCGTGTAAAATTTCTCAAGGAAGACGAGAAAGGAGCAGCAATGGTGGAAGACACTTTAACAAAAATGATAAGAGAAGCCAGCGAAAATGCCGTAAAGGAAGCTGTAAAAGAAGCTGTAAAGGAAACCGCGAAAAAAACTGAAAAAAAAGCAAAAGAAAATTTCGCACTAAATCTTATCAATCTTGGTAAGCTAACGTTAGACGAAATAGCTAAATGCTCAGGTCTTACGTTAAAAAGAGTTCAAACTCTCGCCTCTACGTTGTAAATTTAACAAAACAGGAAGTCAGAAAAAATTCCGGCTTCCTGTTAAATTTTTTATTTTTTCTTTATGTGTAAAAATTTATTCCATTCGTAATAAGGCTCAGACAAAATAATCCCAGAGGGTATGTCAGGCTGATTTTCATAATCTCGTGTGCCTTTATACCATAAAACAACATCGGCACGCCCTGAAGCAAGAGCAGCGGATCTTGCTCCGGCATCAATATCTAAAATTTCGATATTTAATTTTGCACGTTTACCTATTTCAGAA
>JAFVEW010000099.1 GCA_017475805.1 Synergistaceae bacterium
GATTTTTTTATTTCTGATAAGCGCGCAAGCACAATCAGTGCAGTTAAAGATTGTAAGGCTTACAGCGATAAGATGCCTCTTGAAAAATTTTTAGCTTTTATGTGGGAACGTCTTGTATTAATTCATGCCCTTTTATCTGAGAGAGGCTCTCTATATCTTCATATAGACTGCAAGACAGGGCATTATATAAAAATTATTCTTGATGAAATTTTTGGTGCCGAGAATTTCAAAAACGACATAACACGAATAAAATCAAATCCTAAAAATTTTCACCGCAGAGCTTGGGGTAATGAAAAAGATATGATTTTATTTTACGCGAAAGACGCGACGCAAAATATCTGGAATGATGTCAAAAAATCCTTAGACGAGAACGATATTATAAAAAAATTTCCTAAAGTTGAGGCCGATGGACGACGCTACACGACAATTCCTCTTCATGCTCCGGGTGAAACCAAAAACGGAATAACGGGCAAAGCATGGCGAGATATTCAAGTCCCAGCAGGGCGACATTGGCGAACGAATCCGGCTGAATTCGATAGACTCGATGCCGAAGGAAAAATCGAATGGTCAAGGGCAGGCAACCCAAGAATAAAAAAATACGCTGACGAGCATGACGGAAAAAAAATTCAAGACGTTTGGACATTCAAAGACCCTCAATATCCAATCTATCCGACTGAAAAAAATCACGATATGCTGAAATTAATCATCGCTCAGTCTTCATTAAAGGATAGCATTGTTCTTGACTGCTTTGCTGGCAGCGGCTCTGCTCTCTCATGCGCTTACGAACTCGGCCGCAGATGGATAGGTATAGACCAATCTGAAGCCGCGATTAAAATAATTCGCGAAAATAATATCGGAGAATATGAATTTTTCGAAGGATTAAAATTAAGCTAATCTGACTTTAATTTTATTTTTTAAGGAGATTTTTTCATGAATAAATTAGCAGCTATAGCACGCGGAGATTCTTCAGCCCCCGCAGACCTCGTTATTAAAAACGCCCGTGTTGCCAATGTCTTTACGCTTGAATACGAATTAGCTGACGTCGCCGTTTACAGCGGAAAAATTGTCGGCATCGGCAAAGATTACAACGGCCTCATAAATTTTGACGCTGAAGGAAAAGTTTTAATTCCCGGCATGATTGACGGCCACGCTCATATTGAAAGCACAATGATGACTCCTCCGGCATTTGCTTATGCTGTGGCTTTACGCGGAACGAGTGCAGTAATGGCCGACCCTCATGAGATTTCTAATGCTTTAGGAATGGCTGGACTTCAATATATGTTCACGGCCTCGCAAGGTTTACCTATAGATATTTTTTACGGCGCGCCGTCTTGTGTTCCTGCGTCGGAATTTGAAACACCCTATGAAGAACTCGACATGAACGCAATTAAATCAATGTTCGACAAAAAATTAACTCAGCATTTAGGCGAGATGATGAATTTTCCTGCAGTTATCGCAGGCGATCCTGAAGCTTGGGGGAAAATTTTAGCCGCCGGAGATGTTCCTTTGACGGGACACGCGCCCGGAGTTTCAGGGAAAGCTCTAAACGCTTATTTAGCTTCAGGTGTAAATTCTGATCATGAATGCGTTGACCTTGACGAGGCAAGAGAAAAATTAAGTCGCGGAATGTGGATTCAAATTCGTGAAGGAGCTTCGTTCCCTAATCTTAAAACTTTGCTGCCCTTGATTCATGAAAATATTTTGAACGCTGCCCGCTGCATGGTCGTCAGCGATGATTTAACGGCTCGTTATATTTTTGAGCGCGGCCACATGGACGAGAAAATGCGAATAATGATTAAAGACGGCTTAAATCCTTTCGTAGCTTTAAGAATGGTAACGTTAAGCCCGGCGGAATATTTCAGGCTTCATGACAGAGGCGCAATAGCTCCTGGAAAAATCGCTGACTTTTCATTATTAGACTCCGAAGTTATGAACAATGATTTTAAGATTAAATTCGTCTGGAAAAACGGCCGTCAAATTGTTCGAGACGATGAAGTCTATCGTGTTTCAGATTATGAACATTTAGCTCCGGCTATAAAAGTTCACGTGAAAAAAATTCCCGATGAAAATCAATTAAAAGTTAAGGCCGAGAAAAATTTAATTAACGTCATCGGCGTTACAGAAGGCAGCGTGATAACAAAAACTTTACAGCTTGCCCCTAAAATCGAAAATAATTTTGTCGTTCAGGATATTGAAAACGACGTCGCAAAAATCGTGGTTCTTGAACGTCATCGCGACACAGGAAAATTCGGCGTCGGCTTTGTTAAAGGGCTTGGCTTGACACGCGGAGCTATAGGCTCATCGGTTGCACATGACGCTCATAATTTTGTCGTTGCCGGTGCTGATGACGAGTCAATAATAACGGCTTTGAAAGGACTTGCTGAAATTCGCGGCGGTCTCGTCGTCGCTGAAGGCCAAGAAATAAAATCTTCGTTTGCTCTTCCTGTCGGCGGCTTGATGAGCTATCTCGGGCCTGAAGAAATCGCTGCTGAACTTACAAAAATGGAAGACGAAGCCGTAAAATTAGGCGTTAAAATTCATCACCCGTTCATGGTGATGTCGTTTTTATGCCTGAGTGTTATTCCTGAACTTAGAATCACGGATCAAGGCTATTGCGATATTACAACAGGCCGAGTGAATCTTTTTGCAATGCCGAAATAAAATCTTTTTCCACTCCTAACTCCTAATTGTTTTTTTAGTTCCTACCTCCTACTTCCTAATTCCTACTTGCAAAAAGAAAACTTAATTAAATGCCATTCAGGCATTTAATCCTACATGCCGC
>JAFVEW010000100.1 GCA_017475805.1 Synergistaceae bacterium
GGAATAAATATTAATTCCAACAGCCCATGAACCTAAATATTGAACTAATGGATCGTTAAAAAATAATGGAGTTTTCATTTTTTTTATTTTTATTTTTACATTTTTAATTTATAAAAAATATTTTTTTTCGTGAAAATTTTTATTTTGTCGCACTCATGTCGCATGTATGTCACACTGTAAGTCGCTTAAAATTTTCTGTAATTAATTTATCTGTTTCAACATCAAAAATTTCCCGCTTAAAATTTCTGCCTTTTCTTTTAGCGTAAATTTCTTCTTCGGACGGA
Organism: Synergistaceae bacterium; assembly: GCA_017475805.1. Next base: position 285 of record JAFVEW010000100.1, read on the forward strand.
AAATATGAACAGACTTTTATTTTTCCAGGTTCAAAATCCCATGAAGCGCAACGTTCGCCGATCTTAAAAAATTTTTGAAATTCTGCGCCTTTGAAACTTTCATTAGAATCATCGACAGACCAAAAAATTTTTTCCCAGCCTCCCATTTTTTCGATTGCAAAATGAATAGCAGGAACAGGGAATCTAATTGCTTTGCGAAGTTTATATTTTCGTTTTGCTTTCATGACTAAAGCCCAAGCAAGCGCGGCTCTTTCGTCGGGAGTTCCCTCGATTTGCCGGATTATGTCAGCAAGTGTTGGAAAAAATTTTTCACTTCGGCAATGAGCGTTTAAGGCTTTTGCGACAACATCGAGCGGATACTGCGAAAGGCTTGTGAATAAAGCTGTCTTCATTCGCGATAAATCTTTTCCGCCCGGCATAATTGTCAGGTCATTGACGAAATCAAGAATTTCATCGAAAGCCTGGCGATCGTTCTCCGTCACCGGCTTCACCTTCCCCGACAACGTTGTATTCAGCGTCAATAGCGTTTGAATTTTTTGCGCGGTGTTTAGCTAAAATTTCCTCGATTGAGCTTGCTCTCGGCTCACTTTGAGCGGCTTGTTGAGCTTTTTGCTTAGAGACCCTGTTGTCATAGCGGCCTTCGAGAATTTTCACGAGATTGTGTTCGTTTAGCAGCCAGTCAAGCGTGAACCAGTTGCGCTCCTGAATGCTTTTTCGCAAAAACTCTGATGCGCTGATACGGTCAAAAATTTCTTGCCACCAGCGGAATTTGTTTCGGTCAGGCGACGAATTTAGCAAGGCTTCGAGAGCTTTTTCACGCGGCAAAGTTTGCTTCAAGACTTTTGCAAAGCCCAGTGGAGCAAGTCTTGTGTTCCAGAGCGAGACAATTTCGCCGAGATTAATTTTTTCTTTTTCGGCTTCAGCAGCTGCAGCAAATTTTTTCGGGGCGGGCTGGGCGGGGCTGCTGCTGTTGTGTACTGTTTTGTTTTGTTCTGTTTCTGTTGTGTTCTGTTGTGTTCTGTAGCCCTGCGACAAACCTGCGACACCTCCATCTGTCGCGCGCGACAGATCTGCGACAATTTTTTTATTTTGATTTTCTTCAGTGTTTACAAGGTTTGAAACTTCATTAGATTCAGATTTTTCCGCACGAACTTTTGAAGAATTTTCGTCTTTTTTAGCAGAAATTTTTGTCGAATTATTTTTTCTTTCTTGAGCTTTTCTTTTTCGATTCTTTTCTCTTTTTTCGACGAGTCTCCCGCTGTATTTATCCCAGTCATGAATAAAAATATTTCCAGACTCATCTTTTTCAATAAATCCGCACGTACCTCCAGGACCACAGTCAATCATCGCGCTTAAAAATTCTTCAGGATCGCCGTCCCATTGAACAGCGTCGGCAAGGTCATAGGCATCGTATTTTGAAAGATCGCCGTTTTCAGCGTAGTCTAACGCCCACCACCAAAGCAAAAACAAATGCCCAACCGCCTGCGGAATAGAAATTTTTAACATTCTCGCAAAACGCTTGGTCTTAGGATGTCGCGGTAACTCTTGATGGGCTTCAAGCCATGCCAAAACTTTTCACTCCTTCATAAATTTTCCTGAATTAAATTTTTAAGCTGAGGCTTTTATTATACGTTTATTCTAAAAATTTAATACGGTAATTTTTCTCAGACTCCGAAAACTTTTTCAAGAGCTTCGAGTCCTTCGCGAGCTTTCGTGAGGCTGACGATGCAGATTGCGCTCTCTAAAGTAGAATTAATAATTTCAATATTCGCCCCGACTGATGCGAGAGTAGCGAAAATTTTTGCGAGAGTGTCTGCAGCTGATTGAGTGTCAAAGCCGACCGTTATAGCCGCGACTTCCGTTGCGAATGAAACTCCCTGACCGCCGACTTTTTCAGAAACTTCGCGGCATACAGGGATCATTTCATCAAGACTGTCTTTATTGATAAGAAAAGAAAGGTCGCTTCGTCCGCCGCGCATAGTGTTTTGAGTTACCATGTTAATTTTTACGGAATGGCGCGACAGTTCATTAAAAATTTCTGCGGCAATTCCCGGAACGTTCGGTAAACCCAAAAAGACAACGTGAACGCATTTATCATTGAAAATTATTTTGCTCATAAAAAATTTTATTCTCCGTTCTTAAAAGAATTTTTGGCGGAATAAATTTTATAACTTGCTGTGCTAAAATTAAAATCAATTTTTCTTTCAAATCCCAAAATTTTTTTCAAAAATTATGCAGGAGGCCGACGATTGATTCTAATTTACTTTTCTTTATGGTTAATATTTAACGGCAGAGTTACGTTTGAAATTTTAGCGGCTGGCGTTTTGATTTCGTTTTTGCTCGACTTGTTCGTGAAGAATTTTTTGAAAATCAATTTGACCGGCGCGGCTTTAATTAGATTTTTGAAAATTTTTCCTGAAGTTTTAATTTACGTTATAGTTCTTCTTATTGAAATAGTCAAAGCTAATATAGCTATCTCGAAATTAGTCGTTGCTCCTAAAATTTCAGTTGAGCCTTGCCTTGTGAAATTCAAATCTTCGTTAAAGACACATGCGGCTCGGGTTGCTCTTGCAAATTCAATAACGCTGACGCCTGGAACAATAACTGTAGAACTTAAAGATAATGAATTTTTAGTTCACGCTTTGACAAGAGAAATAGCAGAAGGTCTGCAAGGTTCTTTATTTGAAAGACTCTTAAAACGAATGGAGAGAAAAATTCATGCCTGATATAAATTTAATTAAAAATTTTATTCTTGTCGGAGCCGCGATATTTTTATCGATTACAGTTTTTATTTGCCTGATGAGAGCCGCGCTCGGGCCTCGATTTTCAGACAGAATAATAGCCGCGAGCATGACAGGAACGCAAATAATTTTATTGATTTCAGTTTTAGCTGTTATTGTCGGCGAAGATTATCTTGCGGATATATGTTTAATTTACGCGATTATAAGTTTTCTCTCGATAGTCGTGCTTGCGCGTTCAGTTATTGAGAGAAAAGAGGAGGACGAAGAAGAATGATTAGGATTATTATCGCTGGAATTTTTATAGCGTCTGGACTCTTTACGCTTGGAATTTCAGTTGTAGGAATTTTCAGATTTTCGACTATGTTAAACCGCGTTCATGTTGCTTCAAAATGCGATACGATGGCAACATTGCTCATTCTCACGGGATTAATAATAATGTCGGGACTCACGATTTTTTCATTGAAATTATGTTTAGTGATTATTTTTTTATGGCTTTGCAATCCCGTAGCGAGTCATTTAATCGCTCGTGCCGAAGTCATGACTAACCCGAATTTGAATTTAATCTGTGATTCTATAGATTTAACACAAGGAGATGAAATTAAAAATGATGATAATTGAATGGCTGCTATTAATTTTTTTGATCGTCTGTGCGATTGCCGTTTCGATTTCAAAAAATTTGCTGAACTCCGTAATAATTTTCATGAGCTACAGCTTAGTTATGGCGGTTATATGGGTTTTGTTACGTTCGCCGGACTTAGCAATAACAGAAGCAGCGGTCGGCGCAGGAGTTACGAGCGTGCTTTTCTTTTTGGCTTTGCGAAAAATCGGACAGATAGGGCATGAAAAAGAAGAAAGAAAAGAAAATTAAAAATTAGGAGTTAGAAATGAAAAAATTTCAAAAATTTTTAACTTGTCTAATTTGTTCCATATTACTTACGACTCTTCCTGCTCTTGCTGCTAAAAAAGACAAAGCTCAAGCTCTATATGATTTAGGTTACGCCTATGCTAACGGCAACGGAGTCGAACGGGATATTAATGAAGCCTTCAAATTTTATAAAAAAGCCGCTGAGAAAGGTCATAAAGAAGCTCAATTTCTTATGGGAGTTATGTATGACGAAGGCATCGGAACACGAAGGAACAAATCCGAAGCTCTTAAATGGTTTCAAAAGTCAGCTAAACAAGGACTTGCAAAAGCTCAATATAACGTCGGATTTATGTATCAAAAAGGCGACGGAGTTAAACAAAATTTTCCAGAGGCCGCAAAATGGTATCGAAAAGCTGCCGAGCAAGGACTCGCTGAGGCTCAACATAATTTAGGCTGCATGTACGGACGCGGCGAAGGAGTCAAGCAGAATTTTTCTGAAGCTGTCAGATGGTATAGAAAAGCCGCTGAACAAAATCTGCCTCAAGCTCAATATAATTTAGGGCTTAGCTATTACAACGGCGACGGCATCACGAAAAATCTTTCAGAAGCTCTTAAATGGTGGCGAATGGCTGCTAATCAGGGAGATTATGATAGTCAAAGAGTTCTCACGGAACTTGGCGAAACTTGGTAGGCTCGAAAGGAGATAAAAATTTTGAACAGAGAATTAAAATTAATTTGGAAAAAATTTTTTAACTGGGTTGTCGGCAACGGTCCGAGACCTGAAAATGAAGTTATACCGCCTGAAGCTCCGCCGGATTTGCCTTTCACTCAAAAACCTAATGATAAATATTCGCGTTTTCATGAAGCTACACTCAAAGAACGCTATAATCAATGGCTCGAAATTCACGGGCTTCATATTTTTTCGATTTTATATTCGGCTTTGAGCATTTTAACCTGCGTCGTTATTGTCTGTCTTTTGCTTGCAACTGTCGCGGAACTTCCGCCGTTCGGTCATGAAAGAAACCCCGCTAATAACGAGGTAGTCCGCCGTTATGTCGAACACGGAGGCCATGAAACAGGAGCTCAGAATATAGTCGCAGGATTAATTTTAGATTACAGAGCTTTTGATACATTCGGAGAGTCTTCGGTTTTGTTCACAGCTGCCGTTAGCGTTTTGATGATTTTAGGAAAGTCAAGACGAAATCGAATTAAGAAAACTCCTTCATTAAAATCAATTACATCGGACAGAAGCCTTTTGCAACGTGCTCCTCCGTTTGAAGAACCTATTTTGCGCGGTGTAGCTTCTCTTTCAATTCCAGCAATTTTAATGATGGGCTGCGTCGTCGTCATCAACGGGCATTTAACACCTGGCGGAGGTTTTTCAGGCGGCGCGATTCTCAGCACGGCTCTAATTTTAGCAGCGAACGCTTACGGCTCAGAACGAGTCCGTGCATTTTTTAACGAAAGAACTTTTATTGTTTTAAGTTCAACTGCTTTAATGATTTATGGACTTTCAAAAGGCTATTCATTTTTCACGGGCGCCAATCAATTTCACTCAATCATTCCCAAAGGCACGGTCGGAAATATTTTAAGCGCAGGTTTAATTCTTCCACTTAATATTTGCGTCGGTTTGATTGTCGCAGGGACTCTCTACACATTCTATTCGCTTTTTAATAAAGGAGATTTATAAATCATGTTAGGCAATTTATATTGGAATCGTTATGAAGCTATCGCTGTGATTATATTCGGGATAGGCATGACAAATTTATTATTGCAGCGAAATTTAATCAAAAAAATTATCGGCCTTAACATCATGGACACCGCCATTTATTTATTTTTAGCTGCTAAAGGTTACGTCGAAGGCCGCGAAGCCCCGATCTTAATTGAAAACAGCTCAGGAGGCTGGCTGACATCTTCGGCCTTGTACGTCAATCCCGTTCCTGCAGGTTTAGTTTTAACAGGAATTGTCGTCAGCGTCAGTGTTACAGCATTCTCACTTGCTTTGGCTCTGAAACTTTATGAAAATTACGGAACTCTTAACATCGACGAGGCTTTATTAAAAATGACTGAAGACCAACTCGAACTCGAAACAAGAATCGAAAAAGCTGAGGAGGACGTCTTAGTATGATAAATCTGCTTGCGTTTAATGTTCCGTTCATCAGCATTTTTTTGTTAATGTTAACCGCGTTTATTACGCCGCTGCTGCCGCTTAAAAAAAGATTGCCGGAAAAAGTTTCGTGCTATGTCATCGGCTTTGTTGCAATTTTATCGCTTTATCTTTTATATTCTCTGACTTCAGGCGGACAAAGTTTAGCTTTTAATTTTCCTATGGGACATTTTCCAGCACCTTGGGGCAATGAGTTACGCGCCGGACCTTTAGAGGCGATTTTATCTTTCTTCTTTTGCGTGGCCATGCTGCTATCTTTAACAGGAAATTTCTCATCTACAGCTGAAGACATTTCGCCTGCAAGAAGACAAATTTTCTGTGTTCTTGTGAATTTATTAATGGCCTCGCTCTTGGCTTTAACTTACACGAATGATTTATTCACGGCTTATGTTTTCATTGAAATTAACACTATGGCAGCCTGCGCTATTGTCGCTATCAAAGAAGGAGCTTCGACAGTCCGTGCTTCATTGCGGTATTTGATAATGAGTCTCGTCGGCTCAGGTCAGGTAATGATTTCAATATGTCTGCTCTATGACTTAACAGGACATTTATTAATGCAGAACATGCACGGAGCTATTCAGGTTTTAATGATAACGAAAGATTATATGCTGCCGTTGACGGTAGCTATAGCTTTAATGACTGTCGGGCTTGGAATTAAAAGTGCTTTATATCCTTTTGCGGCGTGGCTTCCTGACGCTCACGGAACTTCAACTAATGCTTCAAGCGCGATTCTTTCAGGCTTAGTCTTAAAAGGACATATTTTCGCGCTCATAAAAATTTATTATCGTGTCTTCGGCCTCGATGTTATTCATTATTTAAGAATGGACACTGTGATTTTTATTTTAGGACTCGTTGCGATGATAATGGGCTCCGTTCACGCCTTGAAGCAAAGCAACATTAAAAGAATGATAGCGTGGTCTTCAGTTGCTCAGGTCGGCTATATTTTTTTAGGAGTCGGATTAAATACCGTCGCAGGGATCGCCGCCGCTTGTCTTCATATTATTGTTCATGCCTGCGTCAAGCCTATGTTATTCACAGCCGCAGGAGGCTTAAGCACAGCCGCAGGACATAAAAAAAATCTTCATGCTCTCATGGGAACTTTTTATGAAAATCGCTGGGCAGGCTTAGGATTAATCGCAGGAGCTTGCTCAATGATGGGAATCCCTGCCTTTGCGGGATTTGCTTCAAAGTTAAGTTTGACTATGGCATCATTTGAACACCCTTATATAATCTGGGCATTATCTGCTCTTGCTGAAAGCTCGGTGCTTAATGCTTTATATTATGTTCCGGCTGTCATAGTCATTTTGACTCGAAATAAAAGCGAACAGAAAATTTCTACTGCTCCCGAACCTACGACGCTATATAAAATCTCGATGTTTGTATTTTTAGTCTTGAATTTTTATTTAGGTTTATTCTGTATGCCGCTGCTTAGATTAATTACGAGAGGAGTGAACGTTTTACAATGACAAGCAACACTTTAATGACTTTAACTCCGATTTTATTTCCGATTATAACGGGCTTTGCTTTATTTTCGCGTCCTATTTTTGAAGACCGTCATATTTATGTCGGCGTTATGACTTTTGCGACGTCAATAATAACTTTTTTTGCGGCATTTATGACTAACGAAGAATTAATAACGCTGTGGAAAGTTACTGAAAATCTCTCGATAGCTTTCAGATTAGATTATCCTGCGCGAGCTTTTTCGTGTCTTGTAGCTTTTATATGGCCGCTCGTTACGTTATATGCCTTTGAATATTTAAGACGTCGTCCTCCTGTCGATAGATTTTATGCGTTTTTCCTTTCGACTTTTGGAATTTTAATCGGAGTTGCCTGCGCTGGAAATTTGTTGACGCTTTATTTATTTTACGAATTAATGACTTTCATGACTCTCCCTTTAGTGATGCACTCACAGCAGCGTGAAGCAATACGGGCGACAGTTTCATATCTTTTATATTCGCTTACGGGCGCGGCATTAGCACTCGGAGGATTCTTTTTCTTTCAAGTTTACGGAGTTTCAATGGACTTTACGCCAGGCGGAGTCTTAGACATGACTCGAATCGCTGCGGAAAAATCCGAAGACATGATTTTAATCATCACGTTTTTGACTCTCGTGGGCTTCGGAGCTAAGGCCGGACTTGTTCCTTTACATGCTTGGCTTCCGACTGCCCACCCTGTTGCACCGACTCCTGCGAGCGCGGTTTTATCGGGATTAATCACTAAGGCCGGAGTAATTGCGATGTTTCGAGTTATTTATTACGTTGTCGGCGATGATTTTCTTCGCGGCACTTGGGTTCAGACAGCGATTTTATCAATGGCATTGCTGACAATTTTCACCGGCTCAATGATGGCTTACGTCGAAAAACATTTGAAAAAGAGAATAGCTTGGTCGTCAGTGAGTCAAGTTTCTTATGTTGTCTTCGCAATGATGTTATTAAATCCCGACGGAATAACAGGTGCGATTTTGCAGATTGCTGCTCACGCTATGGCCAAGAGCTGTTTATTTTTAAGCGCGGGCGTCGTAATTTATTTCACTCTCGAAGGAGCTAACTATCACTATGCCGACCAGCTGCGAGGCGTCGGGAAAGAATTGCCAATAACGATGACTTGTTTTGCTTTAGCATCGCTTTCATTAATAGGCTTGCCGATAACGGGCGGCTTTGTTGCTAAATGGTATATGGCTTCAGGAGCGTTAAATCTTGGCGGCTTAGGAATTACGGGAATAATAATTTTAATGATAAGCGCGTTATTAACAGCGGGATATTTGCTGCCGATAGTTACGGATTCATTTTTTCCGGGCGAAGATTTTAATTACTCGAGAGTCTTTAAGATTAAATTATCTTGGAACATGAAAATTCCGCTTTTATTATTAAGTTTAGGCGCGGTTTTGACAGGACTCTTAGCAGGATTTGTAATTAAATTTGTTGATGTTAAAATAATCTCAACGTTGTTATAAAAGACTCCCGGTTAAGAGGCCGGGAGTTAATTTTTACTAACACATTTACTAACACAAAAATCTTAAAATTATTTTCTATTCATAAATACTCACGAAAAAAATTTTGATTTGCGGACTCAATTTTTAATTTTATAACTTTTATTTAAGACTTCTCTTTGATAAAATTACACTACTAAAATTTATTTTCCCAAAAATTTTTAAGGAGGCTTTATTAAAATTATGAAAAAAATTTTAGCCCTCGTTCTTTCACTCGCAGTAGTCATGAGCGCGTCTGTGGCTATGGCTGCTCCCGTTACTCTTGTTTACGCCGAAGTCAACCCGCTTGACACTATCGTCGGACAGATTGCTCAGGCTTTCAAAACAAAAGTCGAAGAACTTTCAGGCGGAGAAGTAAAAATCGACCTTCAGGCCGGCGGCGTTCTTGGAACTGAAGCCCAGCTTCTTGACGGAATGCTTGGCGGCGGCGACACCGTTGACATGATGAGAATTTCAGCATTCGCTCTTACAAGCTACGGCTGCCAGAAAGCCATGCTTCTTTCAATTCCTTACACATTTGTAAGCCGTGAACATTTCTGGAAATTCGCTAACAGTCCCTTAGCCGCTGAGTTCTTAGCAGAGCCGAAAGAAATCGGACTCCCGCTTAGAGGACTTGCCTACGGTGAAGAAGGTTTCAGACATTTCTTCTTCAAAGATGCAGTCGAAGGACTTAAAGACCTCAAAGGCAAAAAGATCCGCGTTTCTGAAGACCCCGTTATGACCGGAATGGTTAGAAATTTAGGCGCAAACCCGACAGTCGTAAACTTCACTGAACTTTACAGTGCTTTGCAGACCGGCGTTACCGACGCAGCCGAACAGCCTATCGCTAACTATCGTTCAAACGCTTTCCAGGAAGTTGCGCCGTATTTATTACTCGACGGACATACACTCGGAGCAGTTCAGCTTATCATTTCTGACTCAGGCTGGAACAAACTCAACGAACAGCAGCAGGGCTGGGTCATGGAAGCCGCAAAATTCGCTTCAAACGAGAACGCCAAAAACGCAGAAGCCGCAGAGAAAAAAGTTCTTGACGAACTCAAAGCCGGCGGAACTCACGTTGTCGAAGTCGATAATAAAGCCGAATGGGTTGCAGCATGCCAGGAAACAATCAAAGCTAACACTTCAAGCCAGGCAACTCTCTATCAGCAGATCGTAGACCTTCAGTAGAATTTAGTTTTTAATCAGGGGTAAGAAGTCTTTTATTCAGGATTTCTTGCGCCTGATTTTTTTCATGCCATTTTATTTTTTATTTTCAATTTCGCAAAAATCAAAAAATTTTAATCGAAAGGGAAGTGTAAATTTTGTTTAAGCTGCTTCATAAACTTAAACCGCTTTATGATTTAACGGATAAATTCATAATGTTTATCTGCAAGCTGCTTTTAGTCGCCGACGTTGTTATTACTTCAATGGCTGTTGCCGGCCGTTATGTCGAATGGATCCCCGATCCTGCTTGGAGCGAGCAAATGGTCTTAACATTCATGTGCTACATGGCCATGCTCTCAGCAACTCTCGCAATCAGAAAACGCGCTCATATCCGCATGACGTCGTTTGATGCTTATCTTCCTGAAAAACTCGTTCAATTTTTAGACTTACTCGCAGACATAGCAGTCTTTGCTCTCGGCTTCGTAATGCTTTATTACGGAATTAAAGTTTGCCAGTCGCCTCTTGCACGTTTCGGGCGTTATGAATCGCTTCCGCAATTAAGCCGCGTTTGGATGTACCTTCCTATTCCTGTTGCAGGTGCAGGCATGGTGATTTTTGAAATTGAGCAAATTATTTTGCGTCTTGAAGACTTATTTGGAATTAAAGTAGAGGAGGCCGCAGCATAATGTATAACTTGAGCGCAGAAGATATTTCTACATTAATCTTACTTGGAAGTTTCTTTGTTATGATTTTGCTTCGTTTCCCGATTGCCTACGCCGTAGGACTTTCAACGGTTTTTTGCTTGCTCTCACAAGGTCAGGCACTTGTTACGCTTCCTCAACAGATGATTAAGGGCGTTTGGTCATTCAGCTTAATGGCTGTCCCGTTCTTTATCACAATGGGAGTTTTAATGGGATCAGGAGGAATTTCAGAAAAATTAATTGCTCTTGCTAACTCGTTAGTCGGCTGGATGCGCGGCGGCCTTTCGATGGTCAACATTGTTGCTTCATATTTCTTCGGAGGAATTTCAGGCTCGGCTTCAGCAGACACGGCTTCATTAGGCTCGATTTTAATTCCCATGATGGTCGATCAAGGTTACGACGCAGACTTTTCGACGGCAGTTACTATAACGTCATCGTGCGAAGGCTTACTTGTTCCGCCGAGTCACAACATGGTCATCTACGCGACGACAGCGGGCGGAGTTTCAGTTGGAGCTTTGTTTATGGCCGGATATATTCCCGGAGCTATTTTAGCGATTTCATTAATGATCGGTTCGTATATTATTTCAGTGAAAAGAAATTATCCGAAGGGCGAGCCTTTCAGACTTTCAATTTTCATTAAGCAGCTTGCGACATCATTCTGGGCATTGGCGGCGATTTTAATAGTTGTTGTCGGAGTTGTCGGCGGAGTTTTCACAGCAACAGAGTCGGCGGCTATCGCGGTCGTTTATTCGCTCTTTGTTTCAGTTTTCATTTATCGCGGCTTAACATGGAAAGGTGTATGGAAATCTCTTGATACATGCGTCGATACTTTAGCAATAGTTTTAATTTTAATCGCTACGTCAGCGGCGTTTGGATATTGCTTGACAGTTTTACACGTTCCTGCGAAGGCTGCAAACTTAATCACGAGTATCTCAAGCAACCCTATAGCTATTGCCTTAATGCTCAACGCGATTTTATTAGTTTTAGGCTGCATTATGGATATGGCACCGATAATCTTAATCGCGACTCCAATTTTGCTTCCTGTTGCTCAGTCAATCGGAATCAGCACGGTGCAGTTTGGAATCATGGTAATTTTGAACTGCGGCATAGGCTTATTAACTCCTCCTGTCGGCGCGGTTTTATTCATTGGGTCGGCTGTCGCTAAGTTACCGATGGAAAAAGTTGTTAAGGCTACGCTGCCTTTCTATCTTTGCATGTTAATCACGCTGCTTTTAATAACGTTTGTCCCGGCTATTAGCTTATGGCTTCCTGCAGTATTCGGATACGGAGTTTAATTTCCTTTCCTTATATATCTTAAATTGAGTTTGGTTTCATAAATAGAAGTTAGGAGTTAGAAATTTTTTCTGCTCCTAATTTTTTTGTTGTTTGATATGCTCGTTTTGCCTCATACATTTTAGCGTCAGCTTGAGAAATAAGAGTTTGAAGCATGTCATGATCTTTCAGTACATCATGTACGTATCCGACAGAGAAACCTGAAAACCATGAAATTGAATTTAATTTTTCATTAAAATCCGCTTCTGAGACGTCAGGGACAATAACAAGAAACTCATCACCGCCGTAACGGTAACAATGATTTTCACCGAAAGTCTCTGATAAAAATTGCCC
>JAFVEW010000101.1 GCA_017475805.1 Synergistaceae bacterium
GTGCCAAAGTTACAGCTATTGCGGCTCCCAAAATTTTTCCCCCGTTAAATAAAAATTAAAAAATCTTTCCGCGAATATTATATATGATTAAAAAATTTTTAATTTCTCTTGACCGATAGTTACAACCTGTTGCTATACTCAAAAAAATTTTTAACGGAGGTATTTCCATGAGAATTTTAATATGCTCAATTATAGTTTTTTTCACGCTTTACGGAACGTCCTTTGCGGATATTAAGCCTGTAAAAAGTTTTGAAGATAGAACGCCCACGCCTTTTAATGGAAATCAATTCGGCTTTGTTTACGGCGGTGCACTCACTGAAAACGTGAAAGGAAAAGTTAATGTTCACCCGATTACCTACGAACTCAACGGAATAAAAATAGCTGTGAATGTCTACACGCCTGCTGACTATGACGCTGCGAAAAAATATCCTGCTGTTACTGTTGCTCACCCTAACGGCGGTGTCAAAGAACAAGTTTCGGGACTTTTTGCTCAAAAACTTGCAGAACTTGGTTATATTACAGTCGCTGCGGACGCTGCTTATCAGGGCGAATCGGGCGGAGAACCTCGACACACGGATATTCCTTTCTTTAGGACTGAGGATATTCACGGCATGGTCGACTTGTTGAGCATTTATCCCGGCGTTGACAAAGAACGAATCGGAATGTTAGGGATTTGCGGCGGCGGCGGTTACACTATCAACGCTGCAAAATCTGAAAAAAGAGTCAAAGCTGTTGCTACTCTCAGCATGTTTAACACCGGCAGAGTCAGACGTGAAGGTTATATGAGCACGCAGATTAAAGACATTCAAGAAAGATTGAAGCAGGGTAACGACGCTCGAAATAAAATGATTGAAAACGGCGACGTGGCTTCAGCTGGCGGAACATTAGACCTTAACACGCTGACCGACGAATATATTTCTTCAATTAAAAATGATTTATATCGCGAAGGACTTTTGTATTACGGTAAAACTCACCGCCACCCTAACTCAACGTTTGAATTTACGCAAGCGAGCCTCATAGAGTTAATGGCTTGGGACGCCTCTGACAACGTTAAATTAATTAATGTTCCGTTGTTGATGATGGCAGGAAGCATTGCTGACTCTCTCTACATGTCCGAAGAAGTGATCGAGAAAGCAACGGGAACGAATGACAAAGAATTATTTTTAATTCCCGGAGCAATGCATATTCAGACTTATTATGTCCCTGAATTTGTCGAACAGGAAATCAATAAGCTCAAAGAATTTTTCGGAAGAACGCTGTAAAAGCAAGCAGAAGGTAGGAGGTAGGAAGTTAGATTATGAAAATAATTTTAATCTCGGCTTTATGTCTAGCCTTTTTTGCTGTGCCTGCGTTTGCATCGACTCTTGACGGTTACGACAGAGCAAAAATTGCTGACGAAAATTATTTGAAGATGCACGGCACTGACTCAATGCCTGAGTCAATAAATGACCCTGAACTCGCAGCCGTCATGAAAAAATATATTTACGGCGATTTATCTCAGCAAATAAAACTTATCTAACACAGAACGCGAATTAATAAAAATCGTAGTCTTAACTACGAATCAAAATCATAAATTCTTGAAGCGAACTATCGAAGGCGCGCTTGCTCTTGATGTAACGCCTCTGCAAATTCGTGAGGCTCTTTATCATGTTGCGCCGTATATAGGATTCCCAAAAGTTTTTGAGGCTCTTGACATTGCCAACGAAGTTTTTATTTCAAAAGGAATTAAGCTGCCTCTCGAAACTCAAGGAACGACGACCGACGCAGATAGATTTGAAAAAGGCTTGGCCTTCCAAGTCAACGCATACGGCGAAAGAATTAATCAAATGAGAGACTCGACGCCTGATTATCAAAAACATTTACAGGATAATCTTTCAGCTTTTTGTTTCGGAGACACTTACACACGCGGAACTCTTGACTATAAAATGCGCGAAATGCTCACGATGGCTGTCATCGGAACGCTTGGAACAGGCGAGCCTCAATATAAATCGCACGTTGTAGGAACGCTTGATGCAGGCGCAACTCACGAAGAAGTTATCGGCGTAATCACAACTATGAATCCTTATATAGGCTTCCCAAGAACGTTAAACGCTTTGAGAATTGCTAACGAAGTTTTTAATGAACGATCGAAATAAAAATTGTGAGTGGTGGCCTTCGACTTTTTCGGAGGCTATTTTTTTAAGTTATAATATTTTTCACGATGAATACTATTGAAATTTACGTGAAAGATATTCAAAACGCTCTAAAAAATCACAGTTATTATTGCGCTCTTTCGTTGGCTTTGACGCTTCCGGATATTTGCGGCATGGTGGAATTTCCGAATAAAAGCGTCGGAGAAAGATATATTTCTTTTTATAATAAATATATTAAAAAATCCGAGTCCAATGCACAAGACCCATATTCAAGTGGCGAGGTTATCTATAATCTTCGCAACACATATCTGCATCAAGGCTTGCCAGATATAAATTCCGGCAAAATAAAACAAGAAGTTAATCAAGTTGATAAATTTGTCCTTTTTTTCGATGATAAATTCAGATGCGAGATGACAGCCTCAGTGATTGTGGAAAACGTTGCATTTAGAATGATAGGAATAGGCGTTGTTTATTTGTGTGAGATAATTTGCAACGGCTCTCTTTTATATTACAGAAATAACAAATCAAAATTTGAAATTGA
>JAFVEW010000102.1 GCA_017475805.1 Synergistaceae bacterium
GTATGATGTTACTGTTGAAGTTCCCATCGCTGCGCCTGCCATTGTCGCGAGTGCGTCAGCCATTAACGCCCCTTTAGCTCTCGGAAGGTTGCCTTTCTCGTCAAGAAGTCCGCTTCTGTTGCAGACTCCGACTAAAGTTCCGAGCGTCTCGAAGAAGTCAACGAAGAAGAACGTGAAAACTATTCCCCAAAATTCGGGCGATTTAATTAATGAAAAGTCAAGCTGACCGACTAGCGGCATTATCGAAGGCGGCTGAGATACGAAAGTCTCAGGAACTTTCACGAGGCCAAGAGCGGCGGCTACAGCTGTTACAAGAATAATTCCGATTAATAACGCGCCTTTGACGTTCAACGCCGTCAAAACTGCCATAACAAATAAACCTCCAAGCGATAACATCATCGGCATGTTATTTTTAATGCTGCCGAGACCTAAGAGAGTAGCGTCGTTATTGACGACTATCCCTGCACCCTGAAGGCCAATGAAAGCTATAAATAAACCGATACCTGCAGAGATTCCGATTTTTAATGATTTCGGGATTGAGTTCATGATAGCTTCGCGGATATTCGTTAGAGTTAAGACCGCGAAAATAGCTCCTTCGATGAAGATTGCCGCTAAAGCCATCTGCCAAGTTACGGGCGCGCCGTTAATTTTCATGGATAAGACAACGCCGAAAGCAAAGAAAGCGTTTAAGCCCATGCCGGGAGCAAGTGCTATAGGATAATTAGCGAGAGCCGCCATTAAAAACGTTCCGAGTGCCGACGCAAGACACGTAACGACAACGAGGGCGTTAAAGTCCATTCCCGTTTGACTTAAAATGTTCGGGTTTACGAAAATAATATACGACATCGTTACGAAAGTCGTAAGGCCTGCGAGAATTTCAGTTGTTACGGTGCTGCCAGTCTCGCGGATTTTGAACAATGACATTTAATATCACGCTCCAAAAATAAAAGATAGGCGTAATTATCTCACAAGAAAAATTTTTTTGCCTTTAGCTCATAGCGGCTGTCCATAAATCTTTTAAGACAAAAATAGCATTGACGCCTGTTTTCATTATGAGCGTGTAGCCCAGCGGCTCTAAAATTTCTCGGCCTTGCGTTATCGTTCCTATTGTTTCGCTGGTTGAGTCATTAAGTTCTGTGCAAATAACTTTTGGTAAAGATGAAAGTTCTTTCAGTTCGTTTAGGATTATCGTGTCGAGGCCTTCAGTGTCGAGTGAAAGAAAATCGGGGAAGACTCCGCCGCAATATTTTTCAACGACGAATTTTAATGTTCTGACTTCGACAGGAATCTCTTTAACGATTTTGACACCCCATTGCCTGCAGGCAAATTCAGCTTCTTCCTTTGAGAACGTGCTTACGGTCGGATAGCTTGCTACGTAAAAAGTTAAAGGCTCGTTTGATTTGCCTATGCCTATTTGAAGATTTATATCACGCTTGCGGTATTTCGCGATTTTTTTGCATAAAATCGGATTGGGTTCAATGTTGACTCCGCGTGAGCCGTTTTTATAAAAAAGCGCGGTGTTGCTGAGATAGAAAGGGTCATGAGCACCGACGTCGATATATGACGGTGATTTAATTTTTAGCGTGTTAAAAATTTCCCTGACGATAATATCTTCGCCGTTTTGTGCATAACTGATTACCCCCCCCCCAGAAAAAATTTCTTTTACAAGTCTTGCTTTGTTTGGAAGACTCACAACAAACATTTTGAATCTCATTGGCAAGAATTGAGAAAGTTTCACTGAAAATCACGCTCCTTAAAATTAATTACATGTTAGCATATTTTACTAGCTTCATATAAGTATTCTGGTGCAATGTCGATGTCATCATTCCAAATTACTGTATCAAATTCGGCTTTTGCTTGCATAAAAAATCCGGGATTCTTCAAAGCCTCATAAAGTTGATTTTCCAATAAGGGTTTTGCATCAAAAAGTTTTACGCTTCCGTCATGAAATTTTATTGTCAGTGTGTAGTCTTTATGCGGGTGAACTTCCTCGACGCACCAAGCTGGTATTTTCATACTAATAATTCTCCATTAATGTAAAGGCTCGATTTTATACAACGGTTGATTACTCATTGCAAGTTCCCAGTTAGCTAAAAGTTCATCCCGGTGAAGTTCTGCCCATGCAGTTATAAATTTTTTCTGACGTTTCGGCATATCTCCTTCTAAAATTTCGCCGTCCATGTCAAAAATTGCTTTATATTCCTGATAATATGCGTGAAAATGCGGCGGATTATGTTCACTACCTGCGAACATTCTAATTATAATTCCTAAAAACATTGAAATTGTTGGCATTTAATATTTTGTCCCTCAAAAATTTTTTCCGTAATTATATCAGCTATGCGAAAATCGTGATAAAATAACGCCGTTTTGAAAATAATAAATTTCGCACGTTCGTGTTTAATTAAAGGTGTCGCATTTTTTAATTTTGCGATTGGATCACGGGCGGAGGATTTAATTTAATTAACCTTTAGGAGGTATTTATTCTTTATGGCAGTAGCAAGTATGAAGCAGTTGCTCGAATGCGGAGTCCACTTTGGACATCAGACACGCCGCTGGAATCCCAAAATGAAACCCTACATTTTCACTGAACGCAATGGCGTTTACATTATTGACCTTCAGAAGACAGTCAGAGGCCTTGACCGCGCTTATGATTTCATTCGTGAGACGGCGGCGGCTGGCGGCCATGTTCTTTTTGTCGGCACAAAACGTCAGGCTCAGGAAACTATCCGCGACGAAGCAACGCGATGCGGCCAGTTCTACATTAATCAGCGCTGGCTCGGCGGCTTAATGACAAACTTCCCGACAATTCGCAAAAGAATTTCAAGAATGTTAGAACTTCGCAAATATGACGAAGAGGGCAAGTGGGAAGAATACACGAAAAAAGAAGCCGCTATGATCAAAAAAGAGCAGCTTAAGCTCGAGAAATATCTCGGCGGTATCGCAAACATGACCGGCGTACCCGACGCAATTTTCTTGATTGACCCGCGCCGCGAAGAAAACGCAATCGCCGAAGCTAAAAAACTTCATATTCCGGTCGTCTCAATCGTTGATACAAACTGCGACCCTGAAATGATTGACTATCCAATTCCCGGTAACGATGACGCTATCAGAGCTATTAAATTAATCACAGGCTTGATGGCCAACGCCGTTATCGAAGGCAGGCAGGGCGAAGATGCCGTTATTATTCCTGTTCAGGAACTCAGCGGCCCTGACGCCGTAAGCGCAGACGAGTTAATCGCGACTAAAGAACGCCTTTATGAAAGCTATGAAGGCAGCATCGACGACGAAGACATGGAGGACAAATAATTATGGCAGAAATTACAGCCGCAAAAGTTAAAGAATTACGTGAACGCACCGGAAGCGGCATGATGGACTGCAAAAAAGCCCTTGCCGAAACAAACGGCGACATGGAAAAAGCTATCGACTATCTCCGCGAGAAAGGTTTAGCAAAAGCCGCAAAGAAAGCCGAACGTACAGCCAGCGACGGCCGAGTCTTCTATTCAATCAGCGAAGACGGCAAACGCGGAGTCATGATTGAACTTAACAGTGAAACTGACTTTGTCGCTAAGACTGACGAATTTAACGACTTAGGCAAAAAAATCACTGCTCATCTTTTCGAGAAAGCCTATGATGATCCTGCGGCTTTACTTGCCGGAAGCAATCTTAATGAAACTCTCACGGCAGTCATTGCTAAACTTGGCGAGAATATCGTCTTAAAGAGATTCGCAAGATTCGATTCAGAAAACGGCAAAGCCTTCTGCTATATTCACAGCAATTATAAAGTCGGCGCACTTGTTGAAATTGAAGCAGACAAAGCCGAAGCTCTTAATGCTCCTGAATTTGCAGAGTTAGGACACGAGATTTGTATGCAGATCGCCGCAGCAAATCCGTTATATCTTGTTCCCGAAGACGCTCCTGAAGATGTTTTAGAGCGTGAAAAAGCCGTCTATCGTCAGCAGCTTCTTGATGAAGGCAAACCTGCGGACAAAATCGAAAAGATTCTTCCCGGCAAAATCAGAAAATATTTCGATAATACTTGCTTGCTTGAGCAGGAATATATTCGCGACACAGATAAGAAAGTCAAAGATTTAGTCGCCGAAGTCGGCAAGAAACTTGGCGCAAAAATCACCGTCAAACGCTTCGAGAGATTTGGAATCGGAGAGTAAGAAAAACAAGTAGGAATTAGGAATTAGGAGGTAGGAAGTAAAAAATGCCTCCTATTTGCTACTCAATTAAAATGCCGAAATTCAAAAAAATTTTATTAAAAATGTCGGGAGAAGTCTTGGCCGGTAGTCAAAATCACGGACTCGACTTCAAAACCGTCAGCAGTTTCGCAAAAAATTTAGCCGAGATCGCAAACTCAGGAATTGAGTTATCAATCGTCATCGGCGGCGGAAATATGTTAAGAGGCAGAGACGCTCTTGAATACGGGCTTGACCGCGTCAGTATTGACTCAATAGGAATGTTAGGCACCGTCATGAACGCTCTCGCTATTAAAGCCGCGCTTGCGAATTTTAACGTCAAAGCTCAAGTTTTATCGGCTGTAGGAATGTCGCCGCTTGCGGATTTATATAATCGTGAACGAGCGAGAGATTTATTAAGTTCAGGTTATGTAGTTTTATTTGCAGCAGGAACGGGCCACCCGTTTTTTTCGACTGATACTGCCGCAGCTTTGAGGGCTTCTGAACTTGGCCTCGATTGTGTCGTTAAAGCTACGAAAGTCAACGGAATTTATGACAAAGATCCGATGAAATTTTCAGACGCTAAATTCATTCCTGAACTTAAATATGACGAGGCTATAAAATTAAATATTGAAGTTTTAGACACAGCCGCTTTTGCAATTTGCCGCGAAAATAAAATTCCTATATGGGTCTTGAGTATTCAAGATTCAAACTGGGTCAAAAATATAATTGAAGGCGTCAAAACAGGAACGCTCGTAACTCAATAAAAATTTTTTAATCCCTAATCCCTCATAATAAAAATTCAAAGGAGGATTAATACTATGCCAAAAGATGAACTTGCTGGACTCAAAGAAAATATGGATAAGGCCATAGCCTTTTTGCAGAATGAATATCTTTCGATCCGAACAGGCCGCGCTCACCCTGGACTCGTCAGTGATATTAAAGTCGATTACTACGGAACGCCGACACCGATTAAAAATTTAGCAAACGTTACAGTGCCGGAAAGCCGTTCGCTTCAGGTTGCGCCGTTCGACAAAACGAGCTTAAAAGCTATCGAAAAAGCTATTTTAGCTGCTAATGTCGGAATGACTCCTCAGAGCGACGGAACCGTTTTAAGAATGACTTTGCCCGAACTTACAAAGGCAAGACGCGTTGAACTCACAAAAATTCTTGCACGCAAGGCCGAAGAGTCAAAAGTCGTTATCAGGAACTACAGACGCGACACCATTGAAGCTCTCAAAAAGCAGGAAAAAGCCTCCGAAATCACCGAAGATGACCTGAAGAAATTTACAAAAGACGTTCAGGACATTACGGACAAATACATTAAAAAAATTGACGAGGTTTATAAAGTCAAAGAAAAAGAAGTTTTAGAAGATTAAAATTTCAGATTTCATTTAAGAATCTTAGAAAGGTTAAAAATCATGGACGAGATCAGCCAGTATAATTCACCGGGTTACACAACTTTCAAAATGAAATTAAAGAAACTTATAGGGATTGACCTTAACTCCTATAAGGATCAAATTCACCGCCGCACTCATGAATTAATGAATCGTTGGGGCTGTAAGAATTACGACGATTATTTTGAAATGATGAACAAGGACGAGCATAAGCTCCGTGAATTTCTTGATCATCTTACTATTAACGTCTCTGAATTTTTCAGAAATGACTCGCAGTGGTGGAAGATGCGCGATAAATTAATTCCTGAGTTAATTCAAAAACGCGGATCAAAACGCCTTAAACTTTGGAGCGCGGGCTGTGCGACAGGCGAAGAGCCTTACTCACTCGCTATTTTATCGGCGGTTTGCGGACTTGACCAAATGAATCCCGTTTTAGCTGCCGACATCGATCAGGGAGCAATCGCAATCGCTCAAAAGGGAATTTACCGCAAGACTCAGCTTCTTAACGCGCCGAAGGAATATTTATCGAAATATTTTACGACGACAGACGGCGGCAACACCTTTTCAGTAAATCCTGAAATCAAACGCCGAGTTAATTTCAAACGCATGAACATGATCGACGATTCATTCGGAAGCGGCTTTGATTTGATTCTTTGCCGAAACGTCGTAATTTATTTCACAGCAGACACGAAGGCCAAGCTGTATAAGAAATTTTTTGACGCTCTTGCGCCGGGCGGCTATTTCTTGGTAGGCTCGACTGAACAGATTTTTGGCTATCAGCAGATAGGATTTGAATCCGCTGGGCCGTTCCTTTACACGAAAAAATAACGTTGTATGAATTTTCATTGACTAATTCGGTGGCTCGAACTGTCTTAAAACTCTGTCAAGAAGCCGGCTGGACAAAAGTTCGCCGCATTATGGTCAAAGTCGGAGGCATGAGACGGATCAACCCCGAATTAATGTCTTTTATTTTCACTGCGATGGCAAAAGGAACACCGGCGGAGGGCGCAGTTTTGTCGGTGTTGATGATACCTGTAACGTTTTATTGCTACGCCTGCGGACGGACAAACACTCGTGAAGATACTCAATTTATGTGTCCGTCTTGCGGGAGCAGAAATGTTCAGCTGCTTTCAGGACTCGAATTTAATATCGAAGTCTTGGAAGTCGAAAAAAACGAGAACGATTAAAAATTAGAGAAATAATTTAAGAAATTTTAGAAATGAATGAGACTAACGATATATTAAAATCATTATCAAAGATTCAGCAGCAAGCAGTTACTTACATCGACGGGCCTTTACTTGTTCTTGCGGGCGCAGGAAGCGGAAAGACCCGTGTTTTGACTCATAAAATAGCGTGGCTCGTCGAGGAAAATATTTCACAGCCTCAAAATATTTTAGCTATGACTTTCACTAATAAAGCCGCAGGTGAAATGAAAGGACGCATTAATTCTCTCGTCCCCGGTGAAGCCTCAAAAATTCAGGCCGGAACTTTTCATGCTTACGGACTAAAATTTTTATTTAGATATGCTCGTGCCGCCGAAGAAATAGCAGGACTTCATGAAGGATTTTCTATTTTCAGCCGCTCTGACAGCCAATCATTATTAAAGCAGTTAATGAAAGAAATGAATTTTCCTGATAAAGATAACACGCCCGCTCAAGCTATGGATATAATTTCGCGTGATTATATGGCATGGACTCCTATGGGGCATGACACATTAATAACAGACGAAAGTTATTTGAAATTAGCTAAAGAATATCGAAAAAGACTCCGCGAACTTAACGCTGCTGATTTTGATGATTTAATGATATTACCGCTCGAAATTCTTAAGCGAGAAATCGGCATTCGCGAATATGAACAGCAAAAAATTAAATGGCTCTTGGTCGATGAGTATCAGGACGTTAATATGCCGCAGTATTTGTTGCTGCGTTATCTTGTCGGGCCTCAAACTATTATTAACGTCGTCGGCGATCCTGATCAATCTATTTACGGCTGGCGAGGAGCTGAAATAAAAATGATTTTGAACTTTGAGCATGACTTTGCAGGCGCGAAAAAAATTGTTTTAGATGAAAATTATAGATCTTCAGGAAATATTTTAGCGGCGTCGAACGCTTTAATCCGCAATAACTCGAATAGACTGAAAAAAAATCTTCATACAGCAAGAGGCGCAGGCGAAAAAATTTATGTTTATCTTGCTCAGAGTGATTTTCAAGAAGCTGACTTTATCGTATCAGAAATAGAAAAGCTCCAAAAAATTTATAATTATAGTTATAAAGACATAGCGATTTTATATCGTCAAAACGCAATGAGCCGAACTTACGAGCAAAAATTTTTAGAGGAAAAAATCCCTTATCGAATCATTCGCGGCTTATCGTTCTATGATAGATTGGAAGTCCGTGATGTTCTTTCGATTTTAAGGACGGCAGTTAATCCCTTCGATAAAGCTGCTTTTGAAAGAGTTTCCGGCTTTGCTATTAAAGGTCTTGGCCCCAAGAAACGCGCCGAACTTGAAGAATGGCTGATAAGTCTTAACGAAAATGATCCTTCAAAAATTTGGTCATTAATCGCTGGCGGAGCATGGGTAGCGCGAGGAAATTTCGGTGAGGCTCTGAGAAGTTTTGCGTCTCATATGTGCTCGATTTTAGAAATTGCAGATCAAGGCATCAGACCTGCTATTGATTATGTTTTAAGCGATATGAAATACGAAGACTTTTTGAAAGAACATGACCCTGAAAATTATCGAGATAGAATAGAAAACGTAAAAGAATTAAAATCCGTTGTCCCGAATGGCGATTTAAGCGAATCTTTAGCCGAAGCCGCGCTCTATACTGACGCAGATTCTGCAGAAGACTCTGAAGACTCCATAGGCTTATTGACACTTCACGCCGCTAAAGGTCTTGAATTTCCTGTAGTCTTTATGGTCGGAATGGAAGAAGACATTTTTCCGCACTCTCGTTCAAAAGACAATGAGGACGAATTAGAAGAAGAACGCCGTTTATGTTACGTCGGCATGACTCGCGCTGAAGAAAGATTATATTTAACGGCGGCTTCAACGAGGCGATTATTCGGCGGCGTGGTCGAACATAACCGCTCGAGATTTTTATATGAAATCCCAGATGATTTCAAGAAGACCGAAGATAGAGGCTCAAGACGAAACACGATTCTATTTTCTGATTTTAGGAAAATGGACAACATGAACAATATTAAAAAAGGCAAAAAAAATTATGGCGATCGTAGTAATTACGGGCGATATAGGGGCTGGTAAGTCTACAGCGGCGAAATTATTAGCCGAAAAAATTTCGTGTCCATTGATTGACGCTGATAAAATCACGGCAGAACTTTGGCACGATGAAGAAGTTAAAAAAATTTTTGTCGCACGCTGGGGCAATGAAATTTTAGATTCGTCGGGAGAGATTATTAAGTCTGAAATTTCCCGACGGATTTTTTCTGATGTTAATGAATATAAATTTTGCAACTCAATTCTTCACCCGCTAATTATGAAAGAGTTAGAAGCAAAGGGTGAGGGATCAAAAATTAAAAATAAAAATTTAATTTTAGAGATACCTTTATTATTTGAAGCTAGCGAGATTCGGCCAGCTTGGATAGATAAAATTATTTATATAGCAGCAAGTTTTGAAGTTCGTGCAAAAAGATGTTTTAAGCAGCGCGGCTGGAGTGTTGACGAATTAAAACGCCGCGAGTCTTTTTTAATGCCGAGTGATAAAAAAAATTTGCTAAGTGATTTTACAATTTACAATAATGGTGATTTAGAAGAACTAAAACGAGATTATAATTTGACGATCTGAATTTATAAATTTTAAGGAGAAAAAATTTTATGTGGCACGGAAGATTCAAAAAAGATATGGCCGCTGACGTTTTGGATTTTACACAGTCGCTTGACATAGATTGGCTGATGGCTGAGTGCGATATTAAAGGCAGCTTAGCTCATGTTAAAATGCTCGGAGCAACGGGGTTGTTAAAGGCCGATGAAGCTGAAAGAATCGCAAAAGGACTCGAAAAAGTTTTAGAAGAAGTCAAGACCGGGAAATTTATTCCGTCAAAAAATCTTGAGGACGTTCACATGAACATCGAAGCAAGGCTTACAGAAATAGAGCCTTTAGGAGCTAAACTTCATACGGCTCGAAGCCGGAATGATCAGGTGGCGACTACAACAAGATTATATTTGCGTGAACGATTAAAAATTTTGAGCGGCGAGTTAAAAAATTTATTACAGGTCTTTATCTCAAACGCCGAAAGGCACCTTAGTGTAATTGTTCCTGGTTATACTCACATGCAACAGGCGCAGCCGATCTCAATGGGACATTATTGGCTAGCGTGGTTCGAGGCTTTTTATCGTGATTCAGAAAGACTTGATTTCACTCTGAAATCTTTGAACGAATCCCCGCTCGGTGCTGGAGCCTTAGCTGGCTCGACGTTGCCGATAGACCGCGAGATGACTTCAAAACTTTTAGATTTTGACTATCCGACTCGAAATAGCTTAGACACTGTAGCCAACCGCGACTATATGACGGACTATCATTATTTTGCGAGCGTTTTAATGATTCATGTATCGCGTCTCTGCAATGATTTAATAACATGGAACACTCAGGAATTTGCATTTATAGTCTTGCCTGATGAATTTTGCACCGGTTCAAGTATGATGCCGCAGAAAAAAAATCCCGATGTTCTTGAAATTTCGAGAGGCAAGACCGGCCAAGTTATAGGACATTTAATAGATTTGCTTATTAATCTCAAAGGTTTACCCATGACCTATAACCGCGATTTACAGGAAGACAAGCGCGGGCTTTGGGCTTCCATTAACGCCGTCGAGAGCGTCATAAAAATTTTAACTTCGTTGCTTGATAATGTCGAAGTGAACGAAAAATTAGCGTTGTCTGGACTCGAAAAGGGCTATTCACTTGCGACAGATATTGCAGAATATTTAGTATTAAAAGGCGTGCCGTTTCGTGAAGCTCACTTGAAAGTTGGCAAGTTAACGGGCTGGTGCATCGAAAATAATTTATCTTTCAACGATCTAAGTTTTGATCAGTGGCGTAAACATATTCCCGAAGTTAGCGAAGATATTTTGAAAATTTTATCGCCTCGTGAAAGCGTTAATCGTCGCAACACTTATGGCGGCACGGGATTTTCTCAAGTTGCAAAGCAAA
>JAFVEW010000103.1 GCA_017475805.1 Synergistaceae bacterium
AATCGGTTTCAACAAAAGATCACCATTCCAATCTTAATTTTTTATATTGTAGCATACATAGAAACGTGAATTATGATTTATAATATGAACTCGAAAATTCATTAAATGGAGGTTTTAACGCAAAATGAAAATCAAAAAGGCAATTCAGCTGTATAACGATTTTGGCTTCAAAGTCGCTTTTGCAAGTTTCTGCGCATCGGCATTCTCTCATCCAAGAGCAGTAATGTTGTGGAAAGACGAAGTTTTAATTGATTATCTGAGGAAAAATTACGCTCATGTCATTCAGAAATATAAAAACCTGCCTGAAAATAATTCTCATGAATCTTCGGGCATAATTTGGTCAGTTTGGTGGCAGGGCGAAGAAAACGCTCCTGAAATCGTGAAAAAATGTTTCGCAAACATACGGAAATATTGCGGCAGTCATGAGTTTAAGGTAATAACGAAAGAAAATTACCGCGATTATATTGACGTTCCGGAATATATATTAAAAAAAGTTGATGACGGAATAATAACGCTCACGCATTTTTCTGATATTTTACGGATGGGGCTGCTTTATAAATACGGCGGTCTTTGGCTTGATTCTACGATTTTGGTAAAGGATAAAATTCCTGATGATATTTTTGAAACTCCGTATTTCACAGTAAGACGTACTTTTGATATTTATTTCAACTGCATTGCAAGAAAAAGATGGACAACTTTTTTGCAGGCTGCTCAGAAAGGAAGTAAATTATGCGGTTCTGTTTTTGACTGTCATCTTGCATTTTGGAAGGATCATAACAGTCTTTTTGATTATTTTTTGCTTGATTATTGTATCGCCCTCGCCTACAAAGATTTACCTGACGTTAAAAAACTGATTGACTCCGTGCCTTTTAATAACCCAGAAAATGAGAATCTGCAACTGTTATTAGGCGAGCCGTTCGATGAAAAGAAATTTGAAGAACTCACAAGCTCGACAATGTTTTTCAAGCTGACATATAAACATAAATTCGAGAAAAACATTTCCGGCGTTCCGACTTTTTACGGGAAAATTACCGAAACGAATTTTCTATAAAAACTGTTTTCTTGAAATTTTTTAGGCTAATTGATATATTGCCAGTTATGTTATTATTTACAAAGGAGATATGAAGAATGAAAATTAAAAAGGCAATCCAGTTATGGAAAGATTTTGATTTCAGAGTAGCGTTCGCGAATTTTTGTGCATCGGCGTTCACTCATCCGAGAGCCGTAATGTTGTTAAGAGACGAGGCCTTAGTTAATTATCTGCGGAGAAATTACAAGGATGTCATTCAAAAATATAAAAACTTGCCTGAAAATAATCCTCCTGAAGTTTCAAATATAATTTGGTCAATTGGTGGCAGGGTGAAGAAAATGCTCCGGAAGTTGTTAAGGCTTGTTTCGCGAGCGTACGTAGACATTGTGGTAAAAGAGATTTCAAAGTAATTACAAAAGAAAATTTCCGCGATTATATTCAAATTCCTGAGCATATACTAAAAAAAGTAGATTCAGGTATAATCAGATTAACTCATCTGTCGGATATTTTAAGATTTTATTTGCTTTCTCATTACGGAGGCATGTGGATCGACGCGACTATACTTGTAACTGCAAATATCGATGATGAAATTTTCGAGCGTGAATATTACGTTATCAGACACGAGGAAAATTTTTACAGTTACGGTGTAAATCGCGACAGATGGATAACTTATTTACAAGCTGCGAAGAAAAATAATCTTTTATGTTCGTTTGGCTATGATTTTCTGATTGAATACTGGAAAGAAAAAAATTGTTTAATTGACTATATGCTCATAGATTACGCTGTCGAACTTGCTTATCTAAATTTCCCTGAAGTTACAAAAATGTTAGACTCTGTTCCTTTTAATAATCCTGAAATTGAAGGACTTAGACCGCTGTTAAATTCGCCTTTTGACGAAAAAAAATTTACAGATTTAACACAAAATACAAATTTTTTTAAGCTGACTTGGAAACATCAATTTCAAAAAAATATTTCGGGTTCTGAAACTTTCTATGGCCGAATAATAAACGGGAATGTTTTTTCTGAAATTCAAACGCGCAACGCTTGATGCTATAAGAAAAATTAAGTATTTTTGTAGTAATAAATGTAGTAATAAAATCACTGTTCTATCGTTCGGAAAAGTTTTAAGCGTAACTCCCTCCTACGTTATAACATTTTCTGTGAAGAAAGTAAGCCCTTGTAAACCAATATGAAGCAGTGATAGAATCGGCTAGAGATTGTAACGCTGCTTTTTTGCGGACCTCATTTTCACAAAATCTTGGCCGACGAATTGTGATAAAATCTTACCACTGTCAGTTTTCATTGGTGGAAGGGGTGTTTTTTAATGGCAGAAGAAAGAATTATGGAATATGTCCCAAGAGAATTATTTAACGTTCAACTTCAACGTATAGACGAACGTTCAGCTTCTGAAAAAGAAATTACGGAAATGAGATTTGATCGTTTTCAAAATTCAATGGAACGAAGATTTGAAAGTTTAGAAAACAGAGTCAATAAGCGAATGGACAGCTTAGATTCAAAACTTGATCGAACGGCTGCTAAAATTGAAGGTCGAATCGATGCTCTTGACAAAAAATTTAGCGGCGAGATCAAGGCTCTTGATGAAAAGTTCAGCGGCGAAATCAAAGCACTCGATAAAAAAATCGACGCCGTTAAAACTGAATTATCTGCTAAAATCGATGGAGTCGAAGCTAAATTGACTGAAAAAATAGCCCGTGTCGATGACCGTGTAACTAATCTCGAAAAAAGCATGAACGATGGCTTTGCTAATGTCGATAAGCGTTTAGACGATATGGACAAGGCTAATGATAAATGGATGGCTTTCATTGCTATTCTTGTTACTGTCGTCGCGCCGATCATAACAATCGTAGTTCAGAAATTCATTCAGTAAATCTTAAGAACATTTAATTTAGCTATGTTAACATTATAAGGAGAAATAAAACTATTTACGAGCAGAAAAAAATTTCTCGCGCCTAATTCCTAACTAAAAATTAAAGTAACGCTTCTAACCCGCCGATAAAAAAATTGACGCAATAGGAAACAAGCTCCTCGTCAGCTTCTTAGTTTTCCGTTCACGGATGAAAGGACGCTTTGAAAACGGGGGATGTTATGTTTAGATTTAATTTATCTTTTTAATTTAGGAGGTGTAGCGGCCATAAGACAAATAAACACGCGCTCTTTGGCAGGATACTTCGATAAGAATATCGCGGTATCTACAGAAATTTTTCAGGAATATTTTTACCAGGAGGTTTAAAAATAATGAAAAAACGTTTATATGCCATACTCTTGACAAGTTTTTTCCTTGTCGGTATCATGGCGGCGGCGGCGGCGGCTTCTCAAGTAGCTTTAGACACTAGTAGCTTCCGTAATCGTCTCACTATAACCGCAGGATCAGGCAGCGCAGCGGCAGGCAGCACAACAGCAGGCTCCATTTCAGGCGTTAGAGTCGGAGAGACAGCTTCTGCAAAACTTACACTGATTTCTGCCGGTACTTTGAGAGTAGATCCTATCGAGGGAAATTCTGCCACAGTTGTTATCACGAACGTTGCAAGTGGTGCTGCCAGTTTAGACATCACTGGTGTCAAGGCCGGCGACACAAAAATAAGAATTTACTCGGGTACTGCTGAATCGGTAGACGTTAAAATCACCGTTCAGGCAGCCACAAAACCTGTATTTAACGTAGCAGGCAACAACGTTGATCTTGGTCATATTTACGATGGAAGCAACGATGCCTTCTATGCGAACCAGACTATAAGATCAGTAGATATGTCGTTTGATACGAAAGAGACAGTTTTGGGCTACAGAGTCAGTCTTGACGTGGCAAGAGGCAACGGCGTCACAAGCCTTACCGCAACGTTCGAGCCTAAACTTGATACCTTGAATTTCGTAACCAGCGTGGATGGCGCAGCATATGTTGATCCGACTGCAGGCAATAATCAGACGGAGAAATCTTACGGATTAAAAGGTTGGCTGGAAGGTACAATGCCCAACGTCAAAGCTGATACGGTCTACGTTATGACCCTTACCGCAACTGACGCAGCAGGCAACTCTACGACCAGCAAGTATAAGTTCAAAGTCTTAGCACTTCCTGACGTTTCAAAGACGAAGTCGCCCAAAGATATTACTTGGGGCAAGGCTGACAACTGGACATTTACGCCTGTAGGCACGAACGTTGACAGCTGGGACATCGCAATTTCTAAGGACAATGGCGAAAAATTATTGTCAGCAGACTACATCATCAGCGTTGATGCTCTTGCTGAAAAAGCAAACATCAAGTTCGACTACAAAACTGGTAAGATGCAGTTTGGCAATGGTTCATCAACCGAAGGCGACGAGCTCTACGGTTGGGGTAAATCTTGGAAACCCGGCCGCCAGAACAACTACATCATCGTTTCAGAGGACTTGAAGACCCCTGTTACAAAGAAGGTCAAATTAATCGGTTGGAAAGGTAAAGGCCCGAAGGCTGTAAGTGCCTCAATCGAAATCGACTTGAACTTCATCAGCGAAAAACCGGCTCTTAAATCAGGCTATTCGCTTAAAGACTTCACATTCAACTGGAGCGAGGACATCAAGAGCAAAGACGACAGCGGCAATCCCAAGAACTACATCGATATCGAAGGTCCCGGCGAGATCACCGTTGACTCGGCAGACAGCGGACTTCCTGAGGGTATAACAATGTTTGTATCCGAAGATAAATCCAATACGTCCTTAACAAGGATATTCTTTCAAGGCAAACCCGCTGAGACAACAGCGTCCAAAGGCAAGAAGATTAAATTCACAGTTAAGAACAAGGCCGACGATACAGGCTTAGTGCTTCAGCCTACAGTTATCGTAAAGACTGACAAAGTCAGCTTCGATGTCGCTATGAACGATAACGCTAATATTCCGTCAGGCGACGTCATGATCAAAGATACAATCACTGACGTAACTCTCCGTGCATTCCCCGGCCCGATTACGTGGAAATTAGAGAACGCACCGAAGGGTATGACAATCACGGCTGATAAAGATGACTCAACAAAGGCCGTTCTTTCAGGAACTTACACTACCGCCAGAGGTTTGAAAGATACTCGCAACTACAAGATTATCGCTACAAACTCTGATTGGGGTAAGTCCAACACGATTTCAACGGACTTAATGGTATGGCCGGAGCTTTCATTCAAGACGAAGTCAGACAAAGCCATCACTATCAAAGCCGGTTCAAAAGCTGATTTCACTATCGA
>JAFVEW010000104.1 GCA_017475805.1 Synergistaceae bacterium
CCCCAGCCACAAAAGGACGTTGCAAATTAATTCAAACACGTGAAATTTCTCCTTTGTAATTTTTCAAAAAAAAATTAGGAATGAGGCTAAATAATTAATTTAATCCTCACTCCTTAATCTTAAATTCGATTAGTTATTGCTGTAATAATCTTTTTTCATAACGCCTTCAGCTTTGAGATACTCTGTGAGAAGTTTGTAGTCGCTCTCGCAGGCTTCGGCATATTCTTTAGGACCAGCAAAGCCCGGACGCTCGTCGTAGCAACCCTGAACTAAAAAGTCTTTCCATGAAGGATCTTGAGCTGCCTGTTCGACTGCTGATGCTAATGCTTCGATAGCTTCTGCAGGCGTGCCTTTCTTAGCAAAAATTCCGCGTGCAGGTCCTAAAACTGAGTTAATTCCGAGTTCGATTGAGCATTCAACGTCAGGATAACGATTCATGCGTTTTTCAGCAAGAGTGAGCAACGGAACGATGTCGCCAGCTTCGATTAAGCCTGAAATTTCGTCTGTGCCTGTTACCATGATGTCAATATGACCGCCGACGAGGGCTGAGTTCATTTCTGAGCCTGAAGGATAGGAAACGTCAAGAATGTCAAGACCTTCGAGAG
The DNA here is from genome assembly GCA_017475805.1 of Synergistaceae bacterium. The sequence goes on from JAFVEW010000104.1 coordinate 606, forward strand.
CCTGCTTTAATGACGCGCCGTCAAGTCCTGTGCTTGTAAGCATTCCAACGCTGACAGCGAATGGATGTTCTTCAACATACTTTTTCATTTCTGAGAAAGTCTTATAACCTTTCGAGTCCATAGCCTTTTTTGAAGCTACGATAACGTTGACAGCGTGAACAAGACGGGCGACAGGAATAAACTCATCTTTGAAATTCATTGACGTCGTTCCCTGAATGTCCTGCATAAAAAGGCTCTGCGTTCCAAGCATGAACGTATAACCGTCAGCAGGCTGTTTGTAAACATATTCGATTGCTGTAACGCCGTTGCCGCCTGTAACGTTGACGACTTCGACTTCCTGGCCGAGAATGCTCTTAAGCAAATTAGCCATCGGACGAATTGTCGAGTCTGCGCCGCCGCCGACTCCCCACGGGCAAACGATGCTGACTTTTCGCTCGAACTTAAATTCAGCCGAAGCAGCAACTGCGCCGCAAACAATAAGCGACACCGCAAGAAGCACACATACGAGTTTCTTCATATTAAAAAACCTCCGTGAATAAAAATTTTTATGGAAATTAAATTGCTTGTGATTTTATCAAAAATTCTAAAAAATAAAATAGCTAAATGCACGCAAAAATTTGAGCTATAATAAATTTATTCACAAAAAGCAATTAATGAACATACCGATAGACTCCCTTAGCTCCGTCAGGCGGGGAGCATTTTTTGTGATATAATAACTACCATGTGTCAATACTTTAAGTAATGGTAATGAACCCAAACTCCCTTGCTATGGTGAAGCAGGGAGCGTTTTTTTATGTTTTTATGTTAGAATTTAGCTGCCTGCCTCACCAGCAGGTATCCCCAAAAGGGAAGGGGGGATTTATCATGAAAAAAGTATTGACACAAATTTTTAGTCTCAGCTTCGTTCTGGGACGATGGCACTTTTCGCTTACTATAAAAAGGAGCGATTAAGCCATTCTAAGGGAGCGGAGTAATCCCTCCCTGTTTAATTAGGGAAAGGAGCATGATAATCTTGCAAAACTTTACTAACCCGGCGATCGAAGTTTTAATTCAAACAGCAATCGACAACGGAGCAAGCGATATTCACTTAAATTCAGGAACATACCCGGCTATTCGTGTTCATGGAGAGCTGAATTATTTACAAACATCTGAAGAATTTACTAAAGAGGCTCTCGAAAAATTTATCAGCGAAATTTTGACGCCCGCTCAACTTGAAAAATTTAATCGTTCAGGCGATTTAGATTTTGCTTTCACTTACGGGACTCAGAGATTCAGAGGCAGTCTTTACCGCGAAATGCGAGGCTTGTCTTTAACTTTTAGGCTTGTTCCTTCGGTCATACGCTCTATTGATGAGCTTGGCCTTCCTGATATATTAAAGACTATGGCATATAAACATCGCGGCCTATTCTTAGCTACAGGACCTACAGGACACGGAAAAAGCTCAACGCTTGCGGCCATAATCGGTGAAATTAATCATAATATTAAATCCCATATCGTTACGATTGAAGACCCTATCGAGTATGTTCATAAGCCTGATTTAGCTGTCATTCATCAAAGAGAAATCGGAAACGATACGGAAAATTTTGCTTCAGGAATCCGTCACGTTCTGCGACAAGACCCTGACGTAATTATGATCGGAGAAATGCGAGACCTTGAAACAATAGGCGCGGCTATAACAGCAGCTGAAACAGGACACTTGGTATTCGGGACTCTTCACACTCAAGACGCTTCGCAGTCAATAGAAAGAATTATTGACGTCTTCCCGCCTCATCAGCAAAATCAAATTCGTTTACAGCTTTCTTATACTCTGCTTGGTATTTGTTCACAACAATTAATTCCGGCTCTAAACGGCGGAAGAGTCTGCGCTACGGAAATTTTAATCACTACGCCTGCTATTAGAGCTTCGATCCGTGAAGGTAAAATCAGCGGTATTAAAAATTCAATGCTTACAGGAATGTCTTTCGGAATGCACACTATGGAACAGGAATTAGCAAAATTTTTCAGAGAAGGTAAAATTTCACAATCGACAGCTAAAGATTTTGCTTACGACCGCGCCGAAGTTGAAAGACTCATGACTATGGCAATGTAACATTTTTTTTATTAAGTGTGTTATTATTACCTCCGTCAGAAAATTTAATTTTCAAAATTCAAACGGAGGTAATTTTTATGTCCAAACGTATTATAGCAGTTGCGTTATTTTTATCTTTGTTTGCTTTACCTGCATTTTCTCATGAGCTTACAATTAAGAACGCTAAGGGCAATGCTCCCGAAGCAGGCAAACCTTTTGAGCTTTCTGTTCAATCGGCTCACAAATTTATTGTCCCCGAAGAAGTCGAAATTCTTTCACGTGTCAAAGCAGGCATTATCGAAGACGGAAAATTAATTGAGTCTGAACTTAAAGCCAATGAATCTGAACTTTGCATAAATTTTTCAGTAACACCGAAAGATTTATCAGGCTCGTTTATCGTAACGGCGATTAAAGACGGCGAGTCTTGGTGCGTTACTAACGAGGGCGGAAAGTCAGGAGCAAGAAAAGATTTAGAGGCTCAAGGCTTGAAAGTTATCTCGGCAAATAAATACGACAAATACGCGAAGGCAATATTTAATGCTTCAAAAGAAGATAAAAATTTCGCGCAAATTTTAGGCCAGCCGCTTGAGATTATTCCCGTTACTAACCCTGCGGACGCTAAAGTCGGCGGATATTTTGACGTTAAAATTTTGCTGAACGGCCAGCCTTATACAGGATCAGTCTGGGCGACTTATGACGGATTCGTAACTGAGTATGAAAACACCTACGCTTATTATACAGAAACCGAGAACGGTGAAGCTCATATTAAAATTACCGCGCCCGGCTGGTGGGGAATTAGAGCGGCTCAATCAGGCTTGCCCGGCGTCGAAGGCGACTATGATAATCTGAATCTTAGAGCGTTCTTATTGTTTGAAGTTAAATGAAAATAATTTTTGCGTTATTGATTTTGCTTTACGTAAATGAAAATCCCTGTTTTGCTCACGGCGTGGGCTACAGGGAGTCTTCATTAAAATCCGTGCCGTTGGAATTTTTTTACTCAACTGGCGAAAAAATGAGTTATTGCGAGACGAAAATTTTTTCACCGAAAGATTCAAAATTCGCCGCTCAATCTTCACGAACTGATGAACAAGGCCGAGTCGCTTTTGTTCCTGACTCTGCTGGCGAATGGCGCGTGATAGTAAACGACGGTCAAGGTCATCAATGCGAAGCGAAAATTAATATCACGGAAGAATTTTTGAAAAGTGAAAAGAAAAATAATATAAGCGTCAAGCAAAATCATGAAAATGACTTGCCCGAAGGTTTTGAATTATTTATTCGCGCTTTGCTCGGCGTGAGTTTAATTCTTAATTTTGCGTTTCTAATCAAAAAATATCATGCACATTAGTGAAGGAGTTTTATCAACTCAAATTTTAATCGCGGGCTGGGCTGGAACTTGCGCGGGCGTCGCTCTCGGCCTCAAAAAAACTTCGGATTATAAAATCGTTCGCACGGCGTTATTATCGTCAGCGTTTTTTCTTGCGTCGCTCGTTAATATTCGTATCGGAGCAGCTTCAACGCATTTATCTTTTCTTGCTCCCATGGGAATAATTTTAGGTTGGGGAGCTTTTCCTGCGATTTTCGTAGCTCTTTCATTGCAAGCGATTTTATTTCATTTCGGAGGCTTTATAGTTTTAGGCGCAAACACTTTCGCAATGGCTTTCCCTGCGTTGTTCGTTAATTTAATATTTGGAAAAATTATCCGCGAGTCCGACAACAAAATTAAAATCATGATTTTTTCTTTCATAGCAGGCGCGTTAGCTGTGATAATGGGAGCTTTGATTGCAGGGGCTTTTTTAGGCTTGACGGATAAAAATTTTCTTACGGCAATAAAACTTTTATTAATA
>JAFVEW010000105.1 GCA_017475805.1 Synergistaceae bacterium
TCCCCGTTGGACGATGAGCCCTGCTTCTCATCCGGAGCTCCCTCGTGAAAATAATTATATCAAAACTCGTGAAATGAATTAATGAGGCTTTATGAAAAAAGTGTGATAAAATAGGGACAACGTTGAGGGGTGTTGTACCCTATTTCAAAGAAAATGTTGCTTCCGGCCTAGCCGAACAATCTATCCCAAAGCTGGAAAGCTACAAGGACGAAGTTCATAAGCCAAGCGAGGACAGTGAAGAATTTAATGATTTTGCGGATCATATTCCCCACTGTCCTTTTTCGGTTCTTACGATGTTGTTTAGACAAAGTCCTTCACCTACTTACTACAGGAGGAATCCCCGCGCAGGTTCCCTGTCATCACCTACCGGCCCCTCGTGAAAATCATTATATCAAAAATCGTGAACGCGTTGATGACAATACGTGAATCTTTGCGCTGATATAGTTAATTTCAAAAAACGATAATCTTCTCTAAATCTCATTTCTAACTTTTTACTTCTAAAATGTTTTTATAATTTTCACTTGTTAAAGTCGCTTTAAAAATGTAGAATTTAAAAAACTGCCAAAATATCGGGATAAGCGATTAAAAAAATTTTTCAGCACCCTTTCGTTTTGGGAACATAGATCATAAAAAATTAAAATTTCAGAAAGGATTAAAAATTAATTATGCAGTTTGCTATAGCATTTATATTTTTCATTGTCGGCATTGGCCTTGGCGGCGCGGCTTTGAAATTCTGGGACAATACACGCTTAAACGGCGTGAATAATCAAATCACTAACCGGCTCAAAGAAGCTGAAGAACGTGAAGAACGTATCAAGCAGCAAAAAACTTCAGAAGCCCGCGAAGAAGTCAATCGTCTCCGCCAGGAAGCTCAAAAGGACATTAAAGAACGCCGCAGCGAAATTCAGCGCACTGAGCGAAAGTTAGAGCAAAAAGAAGAAAACCTCGACAAAAAAATCGACCGGGTCTCTCACAAAGAAGACGAGCTTAGAAATAAAAATGAAGAACTCGACAAACGCCGCGCAGCTCTCGAAGATACTATTCAGCAGCAAGAAGCAAAACTTCAGGAAATCGCCGAAATGACAAAAGAACAAGCTCAGGAAATGTTGTTAAACAAGACCGAACAGGACGCTAAACACTTGCTCGGAATGAAATTAAAAGAGCTTGAAGAAAGAGCACAGCGTGAAGCTGAAAAAAAAGCCCGCGATATTATCTTAGGAGCTATGCAGCGTTGCGCTGTCGAAAGTGCAGGAGAAAGCAGCATCAGCGTCGTTCCTTTGCCTTCCGAAGAAATGAAAGGACGCATTATAGGCCGTGAAGGTCGTAATATCCGAACGTTTGAAAATTTAACGGGCGTTGATTTAATTATCGATGACACTCCTGAAGCCGTTACTTTAAGCAGCTTTGACCCTATTAGACGCGAGATAGCAAGAAGAGCTATGGAACGTTTAGTCGTGGACGGCCGAATTCACCCGGCAAGAATCGAAGACTTAATCGAAAAAGCCGCCCGCGATATTGACGAAGAAATGATAACTGAAGGCGAAAATGCTGTCTTAGAAATGGGCATTAAAAACATGAACAACGAATTAATGCGGACGTTAGGGCAATTAAAATTCAGGTTCAGCTACGGCCAAAACGTTTTAGCTCACAGCATGGAAGTCGCTCAAATCGCAGGAATTATTGCCGCTGAACTTGGCCTCGACGAGGAGACAGCAAGGCGCGGAGGTTTGCTCCATGATATCGGCAAAGCTATTGACAGACAGATCGAAGGACCTCACGCTGAAATCGGCGCAGACTTAGCGAAAAGATTAGGAGAACGTCCTGAAATCGTAAGCTGCATTGCGTGTCATCATGATAATCTTGAAATTCATTCAGTTTATGAAGTCATCGTGGCCGTTGCCGACGCTATCAGTGCTTCAAGACCAGGTGCAAGACGCGAGAGCCTCGATGCTTATATTAAACGTCTCGAAAATCTTGAAGAAATCGCTCAGAGTTTCGAGGGCGTTACAAGAGCTTACGCTATTCAAGCAGGCCGTGAAGTCAGAGTTATTCTCAATGCGGCCAAGACCGACGAAGGAAGCGTTCATAAACTTGCTTATGACATCGCAAGACGAGTCGAAGCTGAATTGAAATATCCCGGACAGATTAAAATTAATGTAACCCGCGAGACCAAAGCAACAGAGTTTGCAAAATAATTAAATTAAAAATAAATATTGAAATTATGAAAATTTTATTTTCAGGCGACGTAGCATGGAACACAGGCAGGGCTGCTCTTACGGCGGCTTTGCCTGAAATCAAAAAAAATTTCGGACCATTTGACTTCACTCTCATAAACTGCGAAAACGCTGCTCACGGTAAAGGCATGACCGACAAAATTTTTCAAGATTTTTTAAGTTTAGGCGTCGACGCTATGACTTCAGGAAATCATATTTGGGACAAGCCTAATTTCTTTTCGACTTTAGACGCTGATTTAAGAGTTTTCCGGCCGGCTAATTATTCTCCTCAATGTCCCGGACGCGGTCATGGCGTAATTGAGAAAAAAGGTAAAAAATTAGGGATTCTAAATTTAGAAGGCCAAGTTTTTATGCCACCGATTGATTCGCCTTTTTTATGCGCTGATAATTTAATTGACGAAATGAAAAATAAATACGGAGAAAATTTGCCCGTCATCGTTGACTTTCACGCCGAAGCAACGTCAGAGAAGCAGGCAATGGCTTATTATCTTGACGGCAAAGTCAGCGCAGTTTTAGGAACTCATACTCACGTTCAGACAGCTGACGCGAAAATTTTAAGACACGGCACGGCTTATATCTCAGATTTAGGCATGACAGGCGGCCATGACGGTATTTTAGGCGTTAAATATGAAAGCGTTATGCAAAAATTTTTAACGGGACTTCCATGCAAATTTGAAGCGAGCGAAGATAGTGCGGCTTTTAACGGTGTTATTCTTGAAATTGATGAAGTTACAGGGCTGGCGTTAAGTATTCAAGCTATTCAAGTGCCTATTGAAATATAAAAATTAAAAATGAAAGTTCTGCATTATATTGACGCTGAAAATATTTCGTGGCTTGAGCCTTATATCGAACATATTAAAGCTCTCGAAAGTTTAGGCGTTGAGCCTTTATTGTTGTGCCGTCCTAACGGCGCAATGGAACAAGCCGGGCATGATAATGGAATTAAAACATTCACGTGGCGGCCTTTAGTGTCAGGATTGCCGATATTGTCGCCCGGTTTCGTGAGATTAATAAAAGAAATTTCGCCGGATTTAATTCACACTCGATTATCATCAGCCGCAGGTATCGCTGGATTTTGGAAAAAATTTCATAAAGTTCCTGTCATTTCAACGTTCGACAAACCTGCGAAGGCAAAATATTATTCAGAAGCTTCACGGTGTATCTCGTGCGCTGAGTGGCTGAAAAATTACATGATAAAAACTCAAGGCATGGACGCAGACAAAATTGATGTAGTTCATAATCCTGTTGACGCAAAAAAGTTTTCTCGCGACGAAACGAAACGCAATTTTTTTAGAAATTCCCTCGGCATTGCTGACGACGAAATTTTATTTTCAGGAATGGGAATTTATATTTATCGAAAGGGTTTTGATATTTTAATTAAGGCTTTTGCAGAAGTCAAAAAATCTTGCAGAGAAAAAATTAAACTTGCTTTAATCGGCGCAGGCGAGCAACGTGAAAATTATTTGAAACTTGCTGATTCTTTAGGCGTAAAAATTATAATGCCTAATGAATTTGTTAAAGACGTTCGCGAATGGCTATGGGCTTCAGATATTTTCGTGATGCCGTCGCGTGAAGAAGGTTTCAGCATCGCTTTGCTTGAAGCTCTTGCTTCGGGACTTCCCGTGATTGTCTCGGATATTGAACCTTTTACTGAAATAATTTCACAAAATAAAAATAACGGCCTCGTTGCTGAAAATGAAAATCCTAAAAGTTTCGCTGCTGCTATGATTGAAATGTTAGAGAAAAAAGAAAACGGGCGGAAAATTTTTGTTGACAACTCGCTAAAAATGATTCGAGAAAATTTCACGCCCGAGATAGCTGCAAAAAAAACTTTAGAAACCTATAAAAAGTTAGGAATTAGTGATGAAAGTTTTAATCACCGAGCAAATTGAGAGATTATCCAGCCAATAATTATCAAGCCTATTATGATAGGAAGCCCGACTTTTAAGAAAACCACTCCGACTACAAACGCTATGGCCACTATCACAATCATGCCTATATCGTCATCAGAGAAGGCTTCCGCCGCACTCACCGTTCCCGTAAGAAATAACGAGATTATCAATGCGAATATGAGAAATTTTTGAATTTTCGTTGCCATTGATATTTCTCCTTGCTTAGTCAAGAAATTTCGGATCGCCCAAAATTACGAACAAACGATCATTACCGAAAAATCCATTTATATAGTTAAAGCACTTGAAAAATGCTAATAATTACTTCATCAAGATTTTGTGAAAATTTTATCAAATCGCATATCTTTTTCTTTAGCCAATGCCAAAAATTTTCTATTGGATTCAATTCAGGACTATAAGGCGGTAAAAAA
>JAFVEW010000106.1 GCA_017475805.1 Synergistaceae bacterium
GGCCGGAACAAGTCATTTTTTAGGCCAAAATTTTGCTAAGGCTTTTGAAATTCAATTCCAAAATCAACAAGGCGAACTTGAATACTGCTGGACGACAAGCTGGGGATTTTCAACCAGAACTATAGGTGCTGTCATCATGGTGCACTCTGATAACGACGGCTTAATAATTCCGCCGAGAATTGCGCCGGTTAAAGCTGTAATTTTGCCGATCTCAAAAGATGAAAGCGTCGCTGAAAATGAAATTTTACCGAAGGCTAAAGAACTTTCCGCGAAACTTGATGAAAATTTAGGCGGCATGTTCACAAAAGTTGATACTGATTTTCACATGAGACCAGCCGACAGATTTTTCACTCACATTCAAAAGGGCGTGCCTTTGAGACTCGAACTCGGCGAGAAAGATTTGCAGGCCGGAACAGTAAGACTTGTTCGTCGAGATACAGGCGAGAAAATTGATGTCAAAAATGAAAATCTCATAGAAACAGTTAAAAAAGTTCTTGATGATATTCAAAGCAATTTATATAAACGCGCTAAAGATTTCAGAGAAGCTAACACTCACGACGCTAAATCTTATGACGAATTAAAAGAAATTATCGAAAAACAAGGCGGCTTCGTTCGAGCTTATTTCGCGGGAACTAAAGAAGACGAAGTAAAAATCCGTGAAGATACAGGAGCTACCCCGCGCTGTATTTTGCCCGGCGATAACAAAGGAAAATGTTTCTTAACGGGTCAAGACGACGCAAGGCTTACAATCTTTGCTAAAGCGTATTAACTTTCAATGTTTGAAGCTGATTTAGTTTTTTCATGCGGACTTGAAGAAAATTTCCTTCCTGTCGCTGACGTGTGGCTCGTTATTGACGTTTTGCGAGCCACTACAGTTATAACTCGATGGTTTGAGCTTGGAGGCACTGAATTATATCCAGTGAAATCTCCTGATGAAGCCCGCAAACTTGTTTTAGATTTGAAAGAGCGCGGTTCGTCGCCTTTATTAATGGGCGAAGTCAATGGTATTCCGCCCGAAGGTTTTGATTTAGGAAATTCGCCGAATGAGTTAAATTATGAGTTAATTCAAGAACATTATTGCGGCGTTATGTCAACAACTAACGGCACTGTAGCTCTTAATGAAGCGTTTATGGCCGGAAGCCCCGTTATTGCCGTGAGTTTTAGAAATTTATCGGCTTGTCTTGACCACTCTTTGAAATTAGGCAATAAAATCGGCATTTTATGCTCAGGACGAAAAAAAAGACCTTCATGGGAAGACACTTTATGCGCCGGAGCTTTGCTCGAAAATTTGAATAAACGCGGCCGAGTTTTAATGTCCGACAGCGCGAAAATTGCTTTAACTGTTTGGCAAACTAGGGGCGAAAATTTGCTTTCATGCGTTGAAAAGTCCGAACATGCCGATTATCTTAAACATATAGGCTACGGACGCGATATTATTTTTGCCTGCGAAGTTGACGCTTCAACGGTTGTGCCAATGCTCGAAAAAGATAATAAAAATTTAATTCTTAAAAGCATTGAAGGCAGCGCAAGACCGTACGAGATTCAAGCAGGAATTAAGAATGAGGAAGTAGGAAGTAAAAAAACGTCTTTATTTTCGCCTGATCCGTTTGAAGAATTATTGAGTAGTTATTTAGGAAAGGAAAATTAATTTTTTATGAAGACTTTATATCTTGATTGCTTTGCAGGAATTGCAGGAGATATGTTTATAGGAGCATTGTTAAATTTAGTGCCTGATAAAAATATTTTAATAAACGGCATTAAAAAAATCACAGCTCTTAATCCCGAAGAATATGAATTAATAATCGAAAATACAACTAAGAACGGCATAGCAGGAATAAATTTTGACGTTGAATTAAATCATCATGAACATCATCACGAGCATGAAGAACATGAACACGAACAACATCATCACAGGCATTTAGCTGATATTGAAGAAATGATTTCGTCAAGCGAACTTTCATTGAGAGTTAAACGTGAAATTTTGAGAGCTTTTTCGATTTTAGCTGAAGCTGAAGCTCACGTTCACGGAACTACGCCTGATAAAATTCATTTTCATGAGGTCGGAGCAGTCGACTCGATTATTGACATCGCCGGAGCTTTTATCTTAATGGAAGCATTAGGGTGGCCTCGCGTTTTATGTTCGCCGATTAATACGGGCTCAGGGACTGTTGAATGTGCTCACGGAATTTTGCCAGTTCCTGCTCCTGCTACGGAATTTTTGCTTCACGGCCTGCCGATTTTTTCAAACGGCTCTCCTATGGAACGAACAACGCCGACGGGAGCTTTGCTTGCGAAAATTTTAGCCGACGGCTTCAGCAATATTCCTAACGGAAAAATCCTAGCTTCAGGTTTCGGCTTTGGCAATCATGAAAGTTCAGATATGCCCAACGCGTTGCGAGTTTTATTAATGGAAACATCGAGCGAAACTGAATTTAACGGTTTAATTCGTGAAAAAATTTCTCTGCTTGAAACTAACATTGACGACATGAACCCGCAGGATTATGAAATCGTCATTGAAAAATTATTCGCAGCTTCAGCTTTAGACGTTTGGATAGAAAATATTAACATGAAAAAAAATCGTCCCGGCGTTAAACTCTGCTGTCTTGCTAAACCTGAGGACGTATCGAAATTCGTTGAAATAATCTTAAAAAATACTACGTCGCAAGGCGTAAGATTTTCTGAGTTCGATAGGCTCCGCTTAAAGTGGAAAATCGAGGAACGCGAGACACCGCTCGGGAAAATTCATGTAAAAATCACTGAACTTGACGGTGAAACTCTCCGCGAAATTCCAGAATACGAAGACTTAAAGAAAATCGCTGAGAGCAATAATATTCCTATGTTCGAGGCGAGGAATAAAATATTAACGGCTCCCACCACGATTTGTGATTGAGATACCATGAGATTGTTTTTTTAATTCCGTCGGCGAATTTCGTTTCAGGAAGCCAGCCGAGTCTAATATAAATCTTTTCAGGGTCAATGGCATATCTTAAGTCATGGCCTTTCCTGTCGGTTACGAATTTAATTAAACTCTCAGGCTTGCCAAGTTCACGGCAGATTAATTTAACGATGTCGATATTTCGCATTTCATTATGTCCGCCGATATTAAAAATTTCGCCGTTTGAATTTTCGTCGTGAATTATTAAATCTACGGCGCGGCAATGATCTCTAACATAAAGCCAGTCGCGGACGTTCTCGCCTTTGCCGTAAACAGGGAGCGGCTTGTCGTTGAGAGCGTTATTAATCATCAATGGAATTAATTTTTCAGGAAATTGATAAGGTCCGTAATTATTCGAGCAGCGGCTGACACTGACAGGCAAATTATAAGTTCTATGATACGCAAGCGTTAATAAATCTGCTCCGGCCTTTGATGAAGAATAAGGCGAAGAAGTTTTCAGCGGCGTTTTTTCCGTGAAAAATAAATCGGGACGGTCAAGAGGCAAATCTCCGTAAACTTCGTCTGTGCTAATTTGATGAAATCTTTTAACGCCGAATTTTACGCAAGCGTCTAATAAAACTCCTGTGCCGAGCGTGTTAGTGAATAAAAAAATTCCGGGATTATCAATGCTTCTGTCAACGTGAGACTCGGCTGCAAAATTCACGACAATGTCAGGACGTTCTCTATCGAATAAATTATAAATTCTTTCACGGTCGCAGATGTCTAACTTGAAAAAATCAATTTTATTTCCTGCGATTAAATTCTTCAGCGTTTCAAGATTTCCTGCGTAAGTTAATTTATCAACGCAAATAATTTTATAATCAGGATGTTTTTCAAGCATGTAAAAAATAAAATTGCTACCGATAAAACCTGCGCCGCCTGTGATTAAAATTTTCATGTTAAAAAATCTCCCGTAACGTTTTTAATTTCATATCTTTTTCAGAAAGTATAAAAGGCACGTCAAGCTCCGGCCATGCGATATTAATATCAGGGTCAGAGAAAATTATTCCGCCTTCGTCATTAGGGTGATAAAAATCATCGCATTTATAACAAAACTCAGCTTCGCCGCTCAAAACTAAAAATCCGTGAGCAAAATTTTTAGGGATCAAGAATTGTTTGTGATTTTCCGCGCTTAACTCAATGCCGAAATATTTTCCGAAAGTTTTGCTGTCTCGTCTTAAATCAACGGCAACGTCAAACACTGAGCCTTTAATAACCCGAACTAATTTTGTCTGCGGATACTTAATCTGAAAATGAAGGCCGCGCAAAACTCCTTTAGTGCTGCCGCTTTGATTATCTTGAACGAAACCGAAATTTAATCCGGCTTCAATCATGTCGCGTTTGTTGTAAGTTTCTGTGAAATAGCCCCGCTTATCACCGTGAACGGTTGGTGTTATAACGCAAAGCCCCTCGATGCCGCCGACGTTATATTCAACATTAATTTGTCCCATGTAAATATCTCCTTGTCATTATTATTAAATTATGTATTTTATCAGTTAGATAACGATTTTTGATATAATCATTTCCACGAGGGGCTCATCAAGGGACACACGACTCCTGATTGACTTGTTTTTTAGTCAATTTGAGTCATAGTGAAGAATCTTTTCAACTTCCTACCTCCTAACTCCTAATTTCTACTTGCTTTCCCTCCCTTGACATATTTTTATTTCGGGATTATTATTCCTCGCACTGAGTACTTATTCGAGTCTCAGTAAAAAATGCAAAACTAAAAAATTTCATTAGGGGGTTTTTGTATTGAAAAAATTTAGCGCACTATTATATGCTGTAGTTTTGATAACTATAGCTCTTTTTGCGTCGGCAGCTCTTGCTGACACTTATGTTTACACCAACGAAAACGCAGAAGTCGGTATCCTTCAGGTCAGCGGCGACACGCTCACTCCCGGCAAGGCAAGCACGAGCAGTGCAGTCTTCAAAGCCAATTTAGGTAATCAGCTTAAAGTTTTCGGAAACAGCCAAGATTTCTCCGTTGCTTATCTCGGCGGCAAAAATGAGATCGTCGAAGTCAAAGCGAGCGGTGATGAAGTTGTTACGACTGGTGCGGCTTCCCTTAAACCCAATATCGGCGAAGTTAAGACTTTCGTGAAATCCGGCGACTATACGGTTGCTACGGGTGCGAATGGACTTTATGTCAGCCCTGACCTTGCTGCGGGTATTGCTGCTTTCACGAGCTCTGACACAACAGGCTTCAAAGCCGCCGCTCCTATGTCGAGTACGACAAGCCAATTCGCGACTGATCTTGCCGCTTTGAATACTGCTATCGGAAGTCTTGCTGCTGGGTGGCCTACACTTGGCGGCGATGTTCGCGCTTTCTTGACAGCTCTTAACGGCAGTGAAGCTTGGGAAGCCGGCAAGGGCGTAAACGTTGTTTTCGCATTAAACGCTTTATTGAAAAAAACAGGTGACATTACAAGCGCAACCGGCAACGCTTTGACCCTTAATCCAAAGGGTGCTCTTTCGTTCGCAACAAGAGCAGGCGACACTAAGGCCACGACTGTCACGTTTAGCGGCGCGTTCACCGGCCTTACAACTCTCGGCTCGAATTTCTATCTTGCGAGTGCTAACGGCGTCAGCTCCGGCGTAAGCACGCTTGCCATGATCAAAGGCTTCGAAGAGGCCGCTAAAGTTCAGCAGGCATTGCTTGACCTTCAAAACCTCCTTGCGCCTTTGACGACAAAAATGCAGGCACTTCTCGATGTTCTTGCAATTACTGCCATTGACGCTGGCGATGTACTCTCAGATGCAGGTGCTACAGCATTTGCCGAAGGGACAAAAGAAACATCACTCACGAACCTAGTTGCGTTAGCTGGCTATGCCGCCATTTTGAATAAGGCGACGAACCCCGCAGCATTTTCGCCCACTGCTGATGCTGGCGCAACGTCTTTAGGAGCTTCACTCGCAGGTTTGAAAACGTTGTCTGCTATTTTGGTAAATCCTACAACATCATACATCACGACAAATGTTACTGACGCTGCAACATATCTTGCAGACGTAGTCGCTACCGCCACTAATTTGGCAAAACCACTTATCCTTGCTGAGGATGGTTCCAACCTTAACGATGATAAAGCCGGTGCGCTGGCTATAGCTGCACTTGCTGACGGAGACTTAGATTTAACGGTTGAGGTTCTGAGCGCAATGAAATCAGCAGCAAAGGCGTGGGCAACGTTAGTAGGTGTCGTCAATCCTAAAGCTTTAATCAATGCGAAGGCCACCGCCGCTTGGACAACATTCGAGAGTGCAACGACTGTTGCCAGCGCCGCTGCCGTATTGAAGGATATTGACGATGCAGCAACCGACGCTGCCACTACACCGACTACTGCGACTGTAGCAATGAAGAATGCGGTTGCGTCACCAGTACATTTAGTCAATAAAGATAATTTAGCGACCAACCAGAAAGCCTTAGCAGCCTTCACAGCAGGCGCAGAAGTAACAGACACCGCGAAATTTGCAGACGCACTTAAGGCGTTCCACGAGGCCGCCGCCGATGACGGAGCTGGTTTATCTGGTGTAGCCGGAGCACTCGATGATTTAGCGAAAGATTTGAAGGCCGAAGCATTCGCAAGCGGCAATGTAGAAGCAATCGCAGCCGATGAAGCCAACAGCAAAATCTACATGTACGCAGATAAGAAAGTATACGTACAGGCTCTCACCGATACGAAATCAACCGACATCACCGGCGACACGGCATTATCATTCACAACGACAACAAAATCGCTTGACATGGTCGCCAGCGGAAAATATTTGTCAATCATCGATGACGAGGGACTTTCAGTCTTTGATGTCAGCGGAACGACAATGAAGCAGATCGGCGAGAAACAGGCCGGAATCGTATCAGTCGCAAGATTAACCGCAACACTTGGCGGCGACAATCCAGACCCGAAACCGGAACCGACACCGACAGTATCACCGGTTGTAGATTTCTCAGGACTTGACGCAGACGTTCAGACTAATATCCGCTCATCAGTCGGCGCGGAAGAGGCAAGCTATTTCCTTACATCGGCCGATGTATCAACGGACACGTTGCCTGCCTCAGCAAGCGAAAAGGTAACCGCCGCAATCAACGCCAGCAGTGCAATGGGCGGCAAAGACGCGAAGACAATCACGCCTGTTACAACCTTCAAAGCCCTCAAGGACGGCTTCATTGTACTCGACACACCGAAATATGACCCCGCGAAGTACGCAGTATTCTTCATCGACGAATCGCTCTTAGCAGCGGCCGCCAACGGAGTGAACGAAGCGGTACTCATGGACGATAAAGGCAATCCTTGCGAAGACGGCGAAACATCAGCTTACATCGGCGCAGGCGAACTTACAGCAGGCCAAACCTACACGCTCTACGCAGCTGAGAAAGACTCCGGCGGAAATAACACCGGCAGCGGCTCAAGCTCAGGCGGATGCAACGCAGGCTTTGCAGGTATCGCAGCTCTTGCAGCACTTGCTTTAATCAAAAAGAGCAAATAATCAACGGGAAAGTTTTTACTAACAACCCCAAAATAGTTTATAAAGTCAGTCGTTCCTGAAAAGGGCGGCTGATTTTTTTAATGCAAGTAGGAATTAGGAGGTAGGAAGTAGGAAGTTTTAGGTATAATTAAAAAGAAAAATAAGGGGAGGTTTTGGAACATGAAAAAAATTTTAACAGCTTTAATAATAATATTAACTTTATCGTCAACAAGTTTAGCAGCGAGCGAAGATATTTATGTTAGGCAAGACGTTTTTGATGCGAAGATGGAAGTGTTATTTACGAGGCTTGACGCAAAAATTGATTCATTAGGCGCAGACATGGATAAAAAGATTGCGAGGCTCGATGCAAAGATCTACGCGTGGGGAGCTGAGACTGACAAGAAAATCGCAAGACTCGATGCGAAAATCGATTCGGCGGTTTCACAGCTTGACAAGAAGATTGATACGTTAGGTGCTGATGTGGATAAGAAAATCATGGGGCTTGACGCAAAAATTGATACATCGGTTGGCGAGCTAAGGGGCGACATAAAAGCCCTGTCTGCGCGCGTGGACAGCTTGGATAAGCGCGTTGACCACGCAAATACGTTTTTATATTACTTGCTCGTTCTGCTTGGCGTATTGCTGGTTTTGCCGTTTGTGAACAGGTGGCTCGACAATAAGAAAGAACGAGAAGAGAACGTAAGGGCTCAAAATCAGCCGTTTACGCTTGATGATGTACGCCGCTTAATTGAAGAGAATAATGCAAAATTAGCGACGATGTTCGAGCCAAAAGCCGCTTAAGAAAATATAGGGGAGGCTTTTGACATGAGAAAAATTTTAGTAGCGTTAATAATCATATTATCTTTATCATCAACAAGTTTAGCAGCGAGCGAAGATATTTATGTCAGGCAAGACGTTTTTGACGCCAAAATGGAAGTGTTATTTACGAGGCTTGACGCAAAAATTGACGCATGGGGAGCTGAAACGGACAAGAAAATAGCAAGACTCGACGCGAAGATCGATTCATTAGGCGCAGACATGGACAAAAAGATTGCGAGGCTCGATGCAAAGATCGACGCGTGGGGAGCTGAGACTGACAAGAAAATAGCAAGACTCGATGCGAAAATCGATTCGTTAGGCGCGGACATGGACAAAAAAATTGAGAGGCTTGATGTTAAGATCGACTCAGCAATCGGGGAATTAAGGAATGAAATGAAAAACGAGATCGGTGAATTAAAAGTCTCGAACGGAGAAATCAGGGGCGATATAAAGGCCTTAGACGCGAGAGTCAGCAATATTGAGAATAATGTTTCTTGGTGGATAGGCGGCTTGACATTATTTCTCACCGGCTTAGCGTTAGTCCCGTTAGTATGGACAATCGTTGAAAAACTCCGCAAGCCTTTATTTTCGCTTGAAGATGTCCGCCGTTTAATCGAAGAGAATAATGCAAAATTAACAACGATGTTCGCGCCGAGAGCCGCTTAAGAAAATAAGGGGAGGTTTTTGACATGAGAAAAATTTTAATAGCATTAACGATGATGATAGCTTTGTCATCCGTGAGCTACGGAGCGAGCGAAGATATTTACGTTAGGCAAGACGTTTTTGACGCGAAGATGGAAGTGTTATTTACGAGGCTTGACGCAAAAATTGACGCATGGGGAGCTGAGACTGATAAGAAGATCGCAAGACTCGATGCGAAAATCGATTCATTAGGTGCGGACATGGACAAAAAGATTGCGAGGCTCGACGCAAAGATCGACGCGTTAGGTGCTGACGTAGATAGTAAAATCGCAAGACTCGATGCGAAAATCGATTCAACTGTAGGCGAATTAAAAGCCGATATCGGCGGTATAAAGGGCGATATAAAAGCCTTGTCGGCGCACATGGAAGGCTTCGATAAGCGCATGGAATCTATGGATAAACGAATTGATCACGCGAACACATTTTTATACTACTTGCTCGTTCTGCTTGGCGTACTGCTGGTGTTGCCGTTTGTGAACAGGTGGCTCGACAATAAGAAAGAA
>JAFVEW010000107.1 GCA_017475805.1 Synergistaceae bacterium
AATTTTTATGAAACGATTAGACGGGATTTGACTGGTAGGTAATTGTAATTCCACAATCCGATTATGAATTTCTGCTAAAATTCGCAGTAAATGTTCTTCATTGAGTACCGATAACATTAATTATTTCGCCTCCTCTCCGTCAATACGCGCCAAAAGCTGTTCAACATCATCACTCGAAAATTCCCCGTTGAGAATTAATCTTAGGTGTTGATACATCTCGGGCGCGGCGGCGATTAAACGGGCGTTAGCTTGATTAGGATTATTGAAACAAAAGCCTATGTTGCAGATAATTTTGTTATTTCCGAATTCAGAGCTTTCAATAAGAAGCTCTGTTCCATTTACTCCGCTATTACAAATTTTCCATTCACCTTTTGTAAACTTACTCATGAACGCAATCCTCCAAAAGATACTTAAAATCATCAGGCAAGACTTCTACAAATTTCCGCGCTAAGTCTTGAAATTCTTTCAACGCCGCCGGTGATGTTCGCAATTTTACAATGTGGCGCAACTCACGAACGTTCGCGGTCATGACAAGGTTCGTCGGCCAAAATTCAGGAATGTAATATTTCAGGATGTCATTAGAAATATTGCTATCCCTTGCACCCTGCATTAAAAAAATGCACATAATTTCAGCAGGGTTAATTTTTTCTCCGTCCAAAGTAATTTGAAGATTACCAGGAACATAAAACGGCTTGCTTTCGTCATTTATATGCTTTTTCAGCGTGTGCCTTGTGCTTTCAACGCTGAGTGAAATATGCCTATGTCGTGCTAATTCCTGCAAACATGCACGTGAAAGATTGTTGACTTCGTAAGTCAGCGTGATGTGTTCAAGAATGCTATCGTGGCCTGCCTTGATTGCCTTTTCGATAAATGAACGCGACGGTTCATGCCGTAACTTCTCCGTGTTAGCGTGGCATGTCAACATTGCATAAGCGGCGTTGTGTTGCATTGCTTCAAAATGTTCCGGCGTTGTTAGTAATCTAACGTCCATTTTTTTCTCCTTTCATGATTAAAAGAAGCCGGAAGCCGCAACCTCCGGCAAAAATATATAAATCAAGTCATAAACAAATCTCGCAGCTTCTTTTGAAAGGGTGAAAACTTCTAAACTTTCTCCTTTCTTAAGAGCTTTGAATTTATATAAAACGCGGAATTACTAAAAACCGCGATTTATACCTTTAGTAAATTTTTAACTGTTGCGATATTTTCTCGTAACGATCTGCGATGATGTCGCAATATTCAGGGCTTAATTCCATCATTAAGCATTTCCGTCCCGTTTCGTTGCAAGCGATTAATGTTGTCCCTGAACCGCCGAAGCAGTCTAAAACAACGTCGCCTTCTTTGCTGAAATCTTGCAAAATTTTCATGTGAAGTTCAACGGGCTTTTGTGTTGGGTGAACACGGGAATGCAAATTTAGTTCAGGTCTACCGGCGCGGATTACACCGTTCCATTTTTGCTCATATTTTACAATTTTCTGCCCCCATGAACGCCATGCAAGCTCACCGTCGCTAAAATTCGTTGTGCCTGTTAGTTTATCCCAAAATATCCAGCCGCCGTTGACGGGTAAAAAATGCGCGAAATATTGTCCGCCCCAAATAATCTGTAGCTTGCATATATCTTTGATAATATCGTAATTTAAGCGAGCTGTATCTTGATTTTTATCACCGATTAGTAAAGGGTATTTGACTGCTTTTATATTTGAGTTATTCTTCTTTGATAGATACCATCGTGATTTTCCTTCGCTTCCGCCTATTTTCCCATCTTTCTTTTGTATCTTCATTCCATAAGGCGGGTCAGTCAGAACTAAATCAACCTTATCATCACCGATTAGTTTCAGGACATCCTCACGTTTCGTAGCGTCGCCGCACATAAGCCTATGGACGCCTAAATTAACAATTTCGCCGTATGTCAACTCCTCACTCCTAACTCCTAAATCCTAACTCTTAACATTTACTCCAGCCGCATTTTTTACAGCGATAGCAGCCTTCGTAGCGCACCAATTCACCACTACAAATAGGGCATGTGTGTGCCTCATCGAGTAGTTCAGGGTGTTCTTTCAGCATCTCTTCACGCATTTCCAAGAACGGCGAATTTTCCTTTGTATATCCTAAAACTTGCCTTTGAACTTCTTCTAAATTCTCAGGTGTAACTTCACACACTAAGCCGTGTCCTTGTCTCATGGCCTCTCGGGCAGCCATTTTCTGACGCGTCAATTCAAGCCTATCAATCGTCTTAGCCTTAGGCATTCGCAAGCCTCCTGCAAATTGCATCGTAATGTTCAGGATTATGCGGATAAAGGCAGTCAGAACAATCTTTTATGCCGTTAGGTAACATCTGGAAATTGCCGCCGCAATCCTCGAATTTATACAAAGGACAAAAACAGAAAAGGCAGTTAAAATCGCCGTCTTTTTTGCTTATATCCGAGTGGCATGGGTAATACTCGCATTTTCTATTACAAAAATATCTTGAGTTACTTTTCATTCTCACTGCTCCAATCTTCAATTTGAGAGCGTAAAACGTCGCAATAACGCATTCTAATAACGTTCAACGCTTCCCCTAAATGCAAAGTTAAACCCTTTGAAACCTCTGCATCGTCATTGTCAAACCATTTATCCGCGCTTCGCGATTGTACTTCGTCGCTAAGCTGGTCAATAGCATATTCCATATTGCGCCAAAAAGCGGCGCGCCTCCTAAGTTCACTCATTGTTTTTTCTCCTTGTAATTCTTGCCGAAAATCTGTTTGAGCTTCTCCTGTTTGTAAAACTTTTTGAGAGCTTCGTACTCGGAAATACGCATAAAATTTTCACCGCGTTCTTTGTACATAAATCCTGGTTGCGATAACCCTAATATAGGAGCTACTTTTCTTTGAGATATTCTTAATCTTTCGCGTATTCCCCTTATTTCTATTACTTGTTTTTTACTGCATTTTTCATTTTCAGATATGCGCGGAATACGCTTTGTTTTTGATTTTGTATATTTGCGTCGCTCATCAATGCAATCAGTGATAAAATCTTCGTATGCAAGTAAAACATTTTCGGGGATTTTGTCTCTTTTTAGTTCAAAAACTGCTATTCTACTGTCGCTATAATGAAGTGCTTTCCCAACTTCTCTTTGCGAAATCCCCAGTTCTATTCGCAAATCCCGTAGTTCTTCTATGCTCATTGACATGGCCGTATTCCCTTTCTTTTTGCAACTTCAACAAGAAAATCATTGTAAAGTTGCAGCGTTCTTTCAGTTGCTGGAAGCAGTCCTTGCTCGTAATAATCGATTGTATCTGCTCCGCAATTCAGCTTCTTTGCTATGTCTTGTTGATGAAGACCTAATTTAATCCGCCGTTTTTGCAATTCTTTAATGTTCATTTTTTCGCTCCTAAAACCCAAAATAAGGGTTATATTCAATCGGATCATGAGCAGGCTCTTCTGCAAACTCTGAATTAATCAGCTCGATAGCCTCATCACTGTTTAATTCGTTGTCGGCCTCTTCGTAAACACGCGTCCAATATTCACCGCGTGCCTTTGCGATTGTTTTTATATCGTCAAGAGCAAACACCAATTTATCCTGAAGCCTGCTATCATCGGCATTGTTTATCATATCTTGCCACTTGAGTTTTACAAATTCGTAATCTTCAAGTGCCCTGATTGTGTCGCTGATTGTTTCGGCATTGTTGCTCCAAAACTCACTGAAACGTTCAGCGAGATAACGCTTTTTTTCAAGCTCGTCGTACTCTTTTTCAGTCATCATGATATAATCTCCTTTCGTTATTTACCTGACAAATACCAAAAAGGTTCAGGCGACACAAGGCAATTCAGCCAAAAGTCGCCGCCTTTTGTGTACTCTTTCAACATACAAAATCCGCGTTCAAGTTCGTTGTCAATCGTGTGAACGTGAAAAAGCCTCTCGCGTAATGCCTCTTTCTTTTGCAATGAAAGCTCGCGCTTACAAAATGTGTTTCTGAAACTGCGTCGTAAAAAACTGCGTAATGTCATTGTTTTTTCTCCTCCGATTTTCTTCTTTCTACCACTATCTCCATTGCACGCTTATATGTTCCAAGCGCGCGCCTGAGTAATTCCGACTTAGTAATACCCTTTTTCTCTGCCATTTCTTCAACCCAATCAAGCTCAGCAAACGTTATGGTAGTTGAAATGCTATATATTCGTCTGAATCGTCCCGGCATCTTTTTCAATATCTTCAATAAGCCCTAAAAGCGGGTAATTTTCTCTGATAAATTCAGCAAGGATTACCTCAAGACCTTTAGGCGTTATCATTGTTCGCGGCGCAAATTTTAATTCTTTGCCGTCGTTCTCTAAACAAAAAAGACCGTCATCAATACCCTTTTGATTAGGCAAATTCCAACGATTTTTTTGTTTGCTTAAATACCCTTTATCGCGCCCGTAAGCGTAAAGAATATTGCGTCCGGCGTCTTTCCAGCCGTGCTGCCTCATCCATATTGCCGCGTCCGCTACCGTTGCTGATCCGGGTAATCCCGCGACAATTTTTCCAAGATTAGTGAATTGCAACTCATCTCTAATTTGAGCTTCGAGAGCTTTGCATGTTTCATCCGCTGAAACATATTTCCTTACAACGGCATCAAAGGCTTTTTTATCGACCATAGCGGCCTCACGTGCCTGTTGTCCTAAATACATTCCGTGCTTGCGAATGTCAGGCAGGACTTCATGCGTTACCCAATGCTTAAAATCTTTTGCCGCAGGTAATTTTGAAGAAAAAATCAGCGAATATACTCCGGCCTCGTTAATCATCACGGTTTCACGTGGTAAGTAATTCAACGGAGTAGCGTTTTGCGACTCGTCTAAATTACTTAGCGGCATTTTGTCTTCAACATCAACATGTTTACGAAGCGCGTCGCGTGTGTTGTCATATAACAATGCGCTTGCAACGTCCTTACCAACCCACCATGACATGTCGCCTTTTTGAAAAATCCTGAGCTTGCTGTCCTTGAAGTTAAAAATTTGTAACTCGTTCATAAAATTTCCCCTTTCTTAATCACTGTTAAAATATTCACATCCCATTAAAAAGAGAGGTGAACAAAAATGTATGAAATTAAAAAGTTAAGTGAAATAATGCAGGCCGCTAAAAAATACAACTTCAAACCTGAAAACTCGCTGATTGACCAAGTCGAAAAGTTAGAAGAAATAGCCGCTTCCGCTCCTAAAAACAATCCCGCAAAATGGGCTCACGCCCAATTAATGCAGATTGTCAAAGATTTTGAAGAAACTTTGAATGACGAACAAGAAACAGGGCTTAAAATAATTTCTCTCGGTAATGCAAGTATTTACTATGTTAAAGAAATTGATTATCGAAGCCCTTATATTCTCGTCTTTCATTGCGTTACTCAAAATGGAGAAAAAGCTGTAATACTTCAACATTATTCGCAGCTTAATTTTGTTTTGATTGTCCTTCCTAAACTTAACGCTGAAAAATCAGCTCGGCGCGTAGGCTTTATCACACATCAAGATACCGAAGATTTAGCTGTAGGAAATTCAAACTCGTAATTTTCAACCTTATGCGTCATCAAATAGTCAGTGCCGTACATTGACGTATTTCTTGACGCAATTTCCCAGCCTGAATTTAAGAGCTGTTCTGTTTCACCAAAAGATTGCGTAATTCTGACTTCTACTGCAGGACTAATCATAGCTAATTCTCTCCCTTTTCTTAAATTTGCCGGTCTCGTCAGTACTGACTTAATCAGCAGACGGCGAGAATTTTCCTTAAAGCCCTTCGTGTTACCTCACAAGTTGAAAGACTTCTTAGAAAAAATTCGCCGTTTCGACCTTTTTACTAACTCTTTAATACAACTTTGCCCGCCGCCCTTGTTAATACTTCAGACAATCAAAAATCAAAAACACAAATTAACGAAAGGAATATCTCCTTCCTTATAAAAATTAAAATTTCGGCTTCGGGCTTGCCGCATTTCGAGAGCTTTTTATTTACAACCCTTTTTTATCAGGGAGGCTCAAGTGCTGCCTTGTATGTGCGCCAGCTTTTCTTGCTTCGTGAACTCACGCCGCCTTGCGTGGCATTGTCAATTGATTTTCAATCTACTTTTCTGATAAACTTAAGGCTCATCAGTAAGGGTCTAACCCTTAGACGGGCTCGCTAAAAAACCCGTTTCGCCTTGATTTTTTTAATTAACTTTCAAAATCGCCGCTTAAAAATCCTGTTAAAAAGTAGTTTTGTCCTGATCCCGTGATTTTTGCGGTTTGGACTGCTACGTCCCTGTTCCCGATCGGAATAACGCTCTCTTTGATAACGAAAAAGCCTTTGTTCATAGCCTTTTGTGTCGGCAAGTTCCATCCGCTGCTGGTGTTCATCAGCCAGCCGTGCCCTCTGAACCATTGGAAAAGCCTTTTTTGTCCGATGTCGACGCCGTTCTGTTTTAAGATTTTCGCGAATGTTCCGATGTCGATTGCGCTTGAGCTTACATCGAGTGCCTCAGCGACCATAACTTTCGGCTTGTCTTCTTCAATCTTGGCCTCAAGCTGAACATTTTTTTGTTCGAGCCTCGTTGCCTTTGCGCGTTCAAATTTCAATGCCGTTAAAACTTTTATGAAGCTGTCAGGGTCGGCGATAATCTGCTCTGCGGCCTGCGGCGTTGCGTAAAATCCGTGCTTCCTGATTTCGTCCGCGACATTCCATAAAAAGTCCATGACGTCGTTAGCTTTTGGCTGGTTTGAATACCTGCAGATCTCTAAAAGTCCTTTGAAGTTGTAAACCGTTACTTCCCTTGTTACCGTGCGGCTTCCCTCAACCTGTATCAATTTGATACGAGTTGAAAATTTATTGAGCCTGTCTGTGTTTCTGCTATGAATGTTTCTGATTGAAGCGTCGGGTTGTTCATACCCTAAAAGCCTTCCTATTTGTTCTCTCGTTGCCCAGAAGCCGTCCTCTTGATTTTCAGCTTTGTAGCAGTCGAGTGCTACGCCGTTAAATTCTTTCGTCATTAATAAGTTCATGGTTGTGTCTCCTTTCTAAATTAATAAAGCATTACGCCGATTGCTAAAATTACCGTTGCCGTAAGTAATGAAACTATTACCTGCAAAAATTCCTCACTGCTCCTCATAAAACTTCCTCACTCCTAACTCCTCATTCCTCACTGCCTTTAATCGCTCCTCGCCTGACTTGTGCGTCATAAGCGACTTCGACCTGCTCTCTAACTCTTGCGATAAAATCGTCAATCGCGCTTCTTGTCGGGAACATTGCCGCGCCTGTAATTCCGATCTGACCGCTGTCGCCTAAAACAATTTGAAAATGATTGTTGTTCATATCTATCTCTCCTTCCTTCATCTCCTCCCAGTGCCACGAGAGAGTTAATTTGATTTGCTCTCCCTGCGGCTCGTTTAACAGTTCAGCTTCAGAAACATGCAAGACTTCACAAAGTTTTTTAATTTCTTCCATTCGCGGCGTCCGATGTCCCCATTCCCAACGCCTGACGGTTATCGGTGAAACTTTGATTAAATTTGCTAACTCTTCTTGTGTCAGCCTTGCTTTTCGCCTAAGTTCTTTTAACCTCTGAGCGAAGTTTTTTTCTTCCATTTTTCACTCTCCTTTTTAATCGCTTCGGAATATTTTTTAATCTGTTCCGTTTGCTTGATGATGGAAGTATACCGAATGGATTAAATTTTGTCAAGCTATTAAAAATAAAAATTGCTCCGAACGGTTCAAAAGATTGTTCTATACTGCATATTGTTTTTATTTGAGCCGTTTAGCATAATTTTCACGGAGGACAAGGAAAATGAATTTAGCCGAAAAAATTAAACAATGTAGAAGAGCTAAAAATCTCACGCAAGCAGAGTTAGCAAAAATTATAGAAGTATCGCCAATCACAGAACGTCGCTGGGAATGGAACGAACGTAAGCCGAGAGCGGACGAATTAGCAAAATTAGCCGACGCCTTAGGCACGACGACGGATTATTTAATGGGCGAAGACGAACCGCCGCAACCATCTGAGGAGTCGCAGTTAAAACAACTTCTTGATAGTTTGAGCGGTTTAACGGC